>JAZUEO010000001.1:0-7563 GCA_045640205.1 Candidatus Coprenecus sp.
CAAGGCTGCCCGGCAGGCAGTGGAAACCGGTGCCCGAGTCTATACCATAGGAGTCGGTTCCTCGGAGGGTAAACCCATACCTGTGAACGGTGGGCTTCTCAAGGATAAAGACGGGAACATCGTGGTGTCGAAACTTGATGAAAAGACTCTTGAAGAGATAGCCGCTGCCGGCGAGGGAATGTATGTCCGGGCGGGTAACGGTGAGTTCGGACTGAATCCCATAGTCGATGATATCCGGAGTATGGAGGCCAAGCAGTTCCAGTCGGTGGTGTTCGAAGATTTCGATGAACAGTTTATGTATTTCTTCGGTATGGCTTTGTTCTTTATAGTATTGTCATTTCTTATCAGTGACAGACGGAGCGGAAGGCAGTTCTTCAGCGCAGGCCGCTATGCGTCTGTACTTGTGGTGCTTCTCTGTCTTTCGGGGATGTCCCTTTCCGCCCAGACAAAGGAAATGCGGCAGGTGCGCAGTGGAAACCGCGCTTTTGCAAAGGATGACTTGCAGAAGGCGGAAGTGGAGTACAAGAAGGCTCTTCTTCAGGATTCCACCTCTATCGCCGCGAATTTCAACCTTGGAAATCTGTATTACAGAATGGAAAATTGGCAGGATGCGAAGAAGCATTTCGAAGGCTTGGGAGATACCCTCAAGGCGCAGATTCCTCAAACGAAAGATTTGTCATCGAGGCAATATGTCGCCAGTGAGGAACGTGTGGCCGATTACTACCATAATGCCGGAGACCTCGCAGTAAGGGAAAAGGACTGGCAAGGAGCTGTGGAGTCCTTTAAGGAATCTCTTCGCCATCGCCCCGGTGATATGGGTACCAAGGGAAATCTGGCGTATGCTCAGAAGATGCTTGAGGCGCAGCAGAATCAGGACCAGAATCAAGACCAGAATCAAGATCAGAACCAGAATCAGAACCAGAATCAGAATCAAAATCAAAATCAAAATCAAGATCAAGATCAAGATCAGAACCAAGACCAAGACCAAGACCAAGACCAAGACCAGAATCAACAGCCACAGCCTCAGGATGAGCGGATGACAGCTCAGGAGGCGCAGCAGATTCTGCAGGCCATTCAGGATAAAGAGAAAGATACCCAGGATAAAGTGAATAAGGAGAAGGCAGCCAAACTTCAGTCACGTCAGAGGGAGAAGAATTGGTAAATGTAGGGAGGAATGATGACGGAAGCTCGTTAGAGATGAAAATATCAGTAAGATGAAGAATTATAAGAAATTATTGCTGTTGCCTATGCTGCTTGTCGGTATTGCGGCGATGGCTCAAACTCTGGAGGTGGATGCTCCCACGGTGGTGACGGATACCGAAATATTCAAGGTCGTCTATACTGCCACAGGAAAGGTCGATGGCTTCACTAATCCGGATTTTTCCAATTTTCAGGTGCTTGCAGGCCCGTCCCAGTCCACGATGAGCAGTACCAATATCATCAATGGTAAGGTGACGCAGAGTTATCAGGTGAGTTTTACCTTTATGCTTCAGGCTTCGGCTGTCGGAAAATATACGATATCCCCCGCGACGGTGAAGATAGACGGAAAGACGGTATCTTCCAGAACTGTCGCCATCGAGGTGGTGAAGGATACTGATGCGGCGTCAGCAGGTTCGCAGGGACAGCAGTCGCAGTCATCTTCCTCCAGAACGAACACGGGAGTGGGGGATATACAGCTCAGACTTTCCTTGAACAAGACAAGTGTCGTAAAGGGAGAACCGGTGATAGCCACCCTGAAACTTTACAGCCGTGCATCCATATCCGGTTTTGAAGATGTCAGATTCCCTTCTTTCGATGGATTCTGGAATCAGGAGATAGAAACTCCACAGAATGTGGAGTTCAAGCGGGAGACCTTGGACGGTACCATCTATGATGCCGCACTCCTGCGTAAATGGATGTTGCTTCCGCAGAAATCGGGGGAAATCGTTATCGACCCTGCCGAACTGGTATGTGCAGTGCAGGTGAGAAATTCTTCATCCGCAGGACGTTCCATCTTCGACGATTTCTTCGACTCGTATGAGACAGTCAGGAAAAGAGTGACGACTCCTGCCGTCAAAGTGAATGTGAAGGATCTTCCTTCTGGCGCTCCGAAGTCGTTCACCGGTGGTGTGGGCTCGTTCCGAATGGATGTAAAAGTGACACCTGAAAGTGTCAAGTCACACGAGGCGGCTTCGGTGCTTGTAACCATATCCGGTACAGGGAATATAAATCTCATCGATGCACCCTCCTTTACTTTCCCCCCGGATTTTGAAGCCTATGACGTTAAGCGGAGCGAAAATGTCCGCGCAGAAGCCGGCGGTACTTCCGGTACCAAAAGCTTCGAATATCCTTTCATTCCGAGAAGTCACGGAGAATTTACTATCGGGCCTGTGGAATTTACCTATTACAATGTCAAGACAGGAAAATATGAAACTCTAACTTCCGGTGGAATACCGTTCACCGTGGAGAAGGGCTCCACTTCCGATGCTGTGGTTATGTCCTCCGGTCCCGACAAGCAGAGTGTTCGTGTCCTGGGTGAGGATATCCGATTCATACGCACGGCTGTCCCTGTACTGAACGTAGGTGCTGCCTTTATGGTGGCGAGCCCCCTGATGCTTGTACTGCTCTCTGCGGCTGTCCTGATATTCATAATTCTTTCGCTGACATTGAAGAAATATATGAAGATGAAGGCTGACGTGGCCGGTGTGCGTAACAGGAAAGCCAATTCCGTGGCCAGGGCGAGACTGAAGAATGCCGGTTCCTATCTGAAACAGAACCTTTCTTCCGCATTCTATGAAGAACTGCACAGGGCTCTGGAAGGATATGTCTCGGACAAGTTCAGACTGACTATGACAGACTTGAACAGGGATACCATACGGCAGGCTCTGGTGGATGCCGGACGCGGTGAAGATATGGTGGCCCGTCTGCTGGCGCTTCTGGATGCCTGCGATTATGCGAGGTATGCGCCATCCTCTCAGGCTGAGACTATGGAAAATCATTACAAGGAAGCAATGGAGGTGATTTCCGGAATTGAAAAACAGTAAGAAGCTTATGAAAAGATTATTCGTCATATCAGTTCTTTTTATAGTATCGGTATCAGGCGTTTTCGCCAAAAATGCTCCCGAACTCGATTCCCTTTGGAACAGGGCCGTCAGTGCATATTCAACTGCGGATTATCAGGCGGCTTTGGATTCGTTCCTTTCCATAGAGGAAGCCGGGGTCCATTCCGCTGACCTTTATTACAATATCGCCAATTCTTATTATAAATCAGGTAATTCCAATGGCAAAGCCATTCTTTATTACCGGCGTGCTTTAAGGATGAATCCTTCCTTTGAGGATGCGGAAATGAATCTGTCAATGGCCAGGGCGCAGACACTGGACAAGATAGACGTGGTTCCTGAATTTGTTCTTATAACCTGGGTCAGAAATGTCCGTGACAGTTTCTCATCCGATGTGTGGGCCTGGGGTACTGTCATACTGTTCGTCCTTTTCCTTGCCGCCCTGTTCTTTTTCAGGTTCGGGCGCTCTTCTGCCGTGGTCAAACTGTCGTTCGTGGCCGGGATAGTGTTTCTGGCGGCTGCGATTTTCTGTTTCGGGTGCTCGCTTTCTCTGAAGAATGAGTTCGACAGAGTGGACAAGGCGGTGGTATTGGCTCCTGTTTCTTCAGGAAAAAGTTCTCCGAATGATAACGCTCAATCACTTTTCGTAATTCACGAGGGAACGGATGTGACCATAATCGAAGAATTGGGACAGTGGATTCGCGTGGAACTTTCTGACGGCCGTCAGGCTTGGATTAAAGGGAGCGATATAGAAGTAATATAGTATTTTTGTGCTATGACATTGATAAAATCGATTTCAGGTATCAGGGGAACCATAGGCGGTGAAATTGGAAACGCCCTCACCCCTGTGGATATAGTCAAGTTTACAGCGGCATATGCAGTTCAGCTCAAGAATAGATGGCCGGGAAAGGAACGTTATAAGGTGGTGGTCGGGCGTGATGCCCGTCTTAGCGGAGCGATGGTGGATTCTCTGGTGTGCGGGACTTTGACGGCCTGCGGAATAGATGTGGTGAATGCAGGTCTGGCCTCGACACCCACCACTGAAATGGCTGTCATTTTCGAAAAGGCTGACGGTGGCATCATCCTTACTGCATCACATAACCCGAAGCAGTGGAATGCCCTTAAACTTCTCAATGAAAAAGGGGAGTTCCTCTCCGATGCGGAGGGCAGGGAGCTTCAGCGCATAGCGGAAAAGGAAGATTTCGGCTTCGTGGAGGTGGATTCTCTCGGACATATCGAGTCTAAAGATTTTACGGATGCCCACATTCAGGCAGTCCTGAGTCATCCTCTTGTCGATGTTGAGGCGATATACAAGACAGGCTTTAAGGTGGCTCTGGATGCCATCAACAGTGTAGGCGGCATCATTATGCCACGTTTGCTCGAGACCCTCGGAGTGGAATGCGTAAAAGTGCATTGTGCCGCCACCGGGAATTTCGCCCATAATCCGGAACCTCTTCCCGCCCATCTTACAGACCTTTCTGCGGCAGTGGTGAAAGAGGGGGCTGATTTGGGTATTTCAGTCGATCCGGATGTGGACCGTCTGGCTTTCGTCTGCGAGGACGGAAATTTCTTCGGTGAGGAATATACGCTTGTGTCTGTGGCTGATTATGTCCTTTCGAACAGAAAAGGAAGTACCGTTTCGAATCTTTCTTCTTCACGGGCCCTGCGGGACGTTACGGAAAAATATGGATGTACATATACGGCGGCAGCCGTCGGAGAGGTCAATGTGACGACAGAAATGAGGCGTACCGGTGCCGTTATCGGAGGAGAAGGGAATGGCGGAGTCATCGTATCCGACCTTCATTATGGCAGGGATGCCCTCATAGGAACGGCTCTTTTCCTCAGTAATCTGGCGCACAAAAAGGTGAAGGTTTCCGAACTCAGGGCCAGTTATCCTCAATATGTGATATCGAAAAACAGAATAGAACTTTCCGATTCCACGCTCATCGGAAAAATCTTCGACGAGGTGAAGAAGCAGTTTGACGGGGAGAGAATCACTACCATAGACGGAGTGAAAATCGACTTTGATGCTGACAGAATGTGGGTACATCTGCGCAGGTCTAATACAGAACCCATCATAAGAATTTACAGTGAGGCTCCCACCCTTGAACAGGCCGATGAACTGGCCGCTAGAATCAAGGATGTCGCCTATCGAATCATAAGCTGATGTTTTCGTTCAGAACCACTCCCATTTATGAACAGGAAGACCGTGTCCTGAAATCGGGCAGGGTAGCGGTATTCTGTACTCAGTCGGCATGGAATCCCCAGACCGGGAAGTACATATATGAAATAATGGCAGAAATATCTTCGCTTGTCAGAGTGTTCTATATGGATGAAGGTGTTATCGGCTGCAGCCCGGTTTTGAAGAACGTCGAATTCGTGAGGATAAATCCCGAAACCCCGGAATCTCTTTCATTGGATAAATTCACTGACATAGATGCCCTCGTAGTCGAATATCAGGACCTTGGAAGCCGTTATGACCAGGTGTCGGCCGTTTTGTTCTATCTCTTCCAAATGTTCCATCAGAGTGAATCTGATATAGCGGTTTATATTCTCGACAGAGAAAATCCTACGGGACGGAGTGTCGAGGGGTCTATGCTTACAGCTGAATTCGTTACGGCCAATTATGAAGACGAGCCTTCAGGTATCGAGGGACTTCCTCACCGTCACGGTCTTACTTTGGGGGAGGTGGCGAATCTGATGTACAGCGACATAGACGCGCATTTTCCATTGCACATAATTTCGTATATGGTCCGTTCCGCTACCCAACTGCTGATGCCTTGGAGCATTCCTGCCGCTGCCGGTTACGCCGGACTGTTTTCTTCTGTATTCTATAGCGGAACGAGAATGTTGGAATGTTCCGGCCTGAGCGTAGGGAGAGGCACTTCACGCTCTTTCGAGTTTTTCGGTGCTCCTGAATTGAAGGATATGATAGCCGGTGGCAATGTCGGCGGATGGGATGTGTCTCCGATTTCGGACCCCGGTGTATTTCTCCGCCCGACGGTCTTTGTTCCCACTGACGGTCCTTTTGCCGGAGATGAATGTTATGGCTTCCAAATGATTCCTGTTCCGGGCGTCCAGTATCATTCGGTGTCGCATTGCCTCAGAATACTCAGATTTCTTGTCGGGACAGGAAGAATGAATCTGCCTGGAGCCGAGATGGCGGTAGGGGATGAGGTGCTTTTCGCTTATGTAGCGGGGAAATTGGACTGGAATGACGCCAAGGAACAATTTAAGCTGGAGGAGCAGAAGTGGATTAGGAGAGCCAGGAGATATATGCTCTATGACGAGCAGTTGTTGAGAGTCAAGAAACTTATTTGAAATAAATTATGTATAGTCTTTTTTCCATCGCATTCTGCGTATTACAGATGTTTTTCCCTAATGCGGGAGGTTTTGACTGGCTGATAGAGCCGGAAAAATCCCATTCATTCATACAGACCGGGGATGACGGCAGCCAACTGACCATCGGGAATGGTATGATGTCCCGTACATTCAAGCTGACTCCTTCCCTTTCGACCATCAGTATGTCGAATTATATGACCGGGGAAGAGATGGTAAGAGCCGCCAGCCCGGAGGCCATAATCACTGTTGACGGAGTCGAGTATAATGTAGGCGGACTTAACGGACAGAGTGAAAGAGGGTATCTGTTGCCTGATTGGATAGACGGTCTTCAGGCGGCAGAGAGTCCATTCGTGTATGAAGGATGGAGTGAAGGGTGTATTGAAGAGAAAATTCATTGGGCACGGAGTCGCTGGGCTCTCAATAAGGAGAATCCTACAGGAAAGACAGTTACTTTTACTCTTCGTGGCAGAGATGTGATGGAAGGCGTGCTGTTCAGAATAATATATGAGGTGTATGACAGGATTCCGGTAATCAGCAAGCGTTTTGAAATAGTGAACAACAGCGGTAGGATGATCACCCTTGATAAGTTCAAACTCGAACACCTGGCGATGGTGGACCCGGAAAGTCCTTCAGGAGGAAATCCTGACAAATTCCTGCTTCCGAATATGCACGTGGAAAGCGATTACAACTGTGGAGGAAGTTTTTCACACGCTGAAACAGATATCACAGCCCATTGGGTTACAGACCCTGACTATACCAGCCAGCGCAACTATTCCTGCCAGACCAGATGCATCCTGGATGTGAATCCTCCCATAGGCCCTTCACAACAGGTAGCTGACGGTGAAGTGTTCAGTTCCTTTACGGTATATGAAATGCCTTTCGACAGCCGTGACAGGGAACGTCAGGGACTCTTCCAGCGTCACTTCTACAGAACCGTCGCTCCCTGGTGTACAGAGAATCCCATTTTCCTGCACTTGACCTCTACTGATACGGAAGTCGTGCGCACTGCGGTGGACCAGGCTGCTGAGACAGGTTATGAAATGATAATACTCAGTTTCGGCTCAGGACTCAATGCTGAAGACGTTTCCCCTGAAAATATCTCCCGTTTTAAGAAACTGGTGGATTATGCCCATTCCAAGGGTATAGAAATGGGGTGTTATTCCCTTCTGGCCAGTCGCAGCAT
>JAZUEO010000002.1:0-2908 GCA_045640205.1 Candidatus Coprenecus sp.
GTACGGAGAACGAGAGTCCTTCGGCCTGACCGGGATTATGGTAGGGGTCCTGTCCGAGGATAACCACCTTGACACGGTCAAAAGGGGTGAGGTTGAATGCATTGAAAATGAGGCGTCCCGGCGGGTATATCGTTTTCCCATCCCTTATCTGTCCGTGCAGAAAAGCAGCTATCTGTGCGAAATATGGCTTTTCAAATTCCTCTTTCAGCACTTCTTTCCAGGATGCTTCGATTTTAACGTCCATTACTGGGGCAAAACATAGTTCAGAACGTCGTCTATACTATTGACATATACGAATGACAGTCCTTCGATGTAGATCTGTTTTATGTCCTCGATATCCTTTCTGTTGTCTTCGGAGAGGATGATGGTGCCGATACCGGCCCTTTTGGCTGCGAGAATCTTTTCCTT
This sequence comes from Candidatus Coprenecus sp., assembly GCA_045640205.1. Lineage (GTDB taxonomy): Bacteria > Bacteroidota > Bacteroidia > Bacteroidales > UBA932 > Minthomonas. The sequence continues at coordinate 409 of JAZUEO010000002.1, forward strand.
GATGCCGCCTACCGGCAATACTTTACCCCTGAGTGTCATTTCTCCTGTCATAGCTACCCCGCTGCGGACCATTCTGCCGCAAAGGGCTGATGCTATGGAGCATACCATCGTGATACCTGCAGAGGGTCCGTCTTTCGGAATGGCCCCTTCGGGAACGTGGACGTGGATGTCATGCTCCATCAGTTCTTCCGTGGTCATTCCTATGATGGAAGGGTGGGCCTTGAGATACTGGAAGGCGATGGTGGCGGATTCCTTCATTACGTCACCGAGGTTTCCGGTCATGGACAGATTCCCCTTACCTTCACTGACACTGCATTCGACGAACAGGATTTCGCCTCCCATTTCAGTCCAGGCCAGTCCGGTTACTACTCCGGGGAACTCATTGCCTTTCTGAAGGTCGTGGAATGAGGTGGGGATCCCGAGGTATTCCCTGACGTTTTCGGGCTTTATAGTGATTTTGCTTTCTTCCTCCGTGGCTATTTTGCGGGCACAGATTCTGGAAATTTTCGCTATTTGCTTGTCAAGACCGCGCACTCCTGATTCGCGGGTGTATTCGTCTATGGTTTTTCTTATGGCCTGAGGCTGGAAACGGACCTGACTTTTTTTCAGTCCGTGGGCCTGAAGCTGTTTGGGAATGAGATAACCTTTGGCAATATTCTCTTTTTCTTCGGCAAGATAGCCGGAGACCTGAATCATCTCCATCCTGTCCCGGAGGGCGGGGTGAATGGTACTGATATTGTTCGCCGTGGTGATGAACAGCACCTTCGACAAATCATAGTCGATGTCGAGATAATTGTCGTGGAATGTGCTGTTCTGTTCCGGGTCGAGCACTTCGAGAAGAGCGTATGACGGGTCTCCCTTATAGTCCTGGGATATTTTGTCTATTTCGTCAAGTACGATTACCGGGTTGGAACTGCCGGCCCTGCGGATGTCTTCTATGATGCGACCCGGCATCGCACCTATATACGTCTTCCTGTGCCCTCTGATTTCAGATTCATCGTGCAGACCACCTAAGGAGATGCGTTGATATTTTCTGCCAAGAGCCCTTGCTATGGACTTGCCGAGCGATGTCTTGCCTACCCCCGGAGGCCCATATAGGCATAGGATAGGTGATTTCATATCTTTTTTCAGCTTCAGGACAGCGAGATATTCAATGATTCTTTCCTTGACCGTGTCCAGTCCGAAATGGTCTTTGTCCAGAATTTTCTGTGCATGAGTCAAGTCGAGGTTGTCCTTCGTCAGGTGATTCCAAGGGAGGTCCACAAGCAGTTTGATGTATTGGTACTGGACATTGTAGTCGGGAGAACTCGGATTGGTTCTTTCCAGCTTGCGCAATTCGTTCGCGAAGGCATCGGCGGCATATTGCGGCCAATCCTTTCCGGCAGCCTTTTCCCGCAGGTCCTCGAAATCCTGGGATTCGTCCATTCCGAGCTCTTCCTGAATGGTGCGAAGCTGATTGCTTAGGAAATATTCCCTCTGCTGCTGATTCATTTCCGAACGGGCTTTCTGCTGAATGTCGTCTTTCAGTTTCAGAATCTCCAGCTGACGGTTCATCATAGAGAGGAGTTTCATCGCACGTACCTTCAGGCGGGATTCCATCAGGAGTTGAATCTTGTCGAGGGGATTTTCTATCTCGATGCTGGAAGCGATGAAATTTATCATAAATTCTTCGCCTTCTAGGTTCTTGATGGCGAATGCGGCCTCTTGCGGAATGTTCGGTGAGAGTTTCAGAATCTGTATGGCGGTCTCCTTGAGTGAAGATAACAATGAGTCAATATCCTTGTCATTCTTTTTTATACCGATTTCTTCCAGATAGGCTACCTTCGCGAACAGATAAGGAGTGTCAGATGTCTGTTCGACAAGATTGAAACGTTTGATTCCCTGAAGTATCACGGTGAGGTCACCGTTCGGCATTTCGATGATTTTCAATATTTTGGCCAGAGTTCCTATGCTGAATAGGTCTATTATGGCAGGATCTTCCACCATAACGTCCATCTGTGAAACGGCGCCAAGTATCTTGTTTGATTTATATGCGTCCCTGATCAGTTTCATCGATTTCTCCCTGCCGACTGTGATGGGCATTACCGTCGATGGAAACAGGACGGCGTTTCTCAGGGTGAGAATGGGGAGAATATCAGGCATTTCACTGTCATTGAGTCTGCTCGTGGTTTCGATGCTCATTACCGGAACTATGTTCACTTCTGTGCTTCCGGATTCTGAAAATAAAGTTTTCTTCGCCATGTGTCGTTATCTGTGACAATATGTCAGTTTTGTGTCTGTTATTATGGGTGTGAATATATTGTCAATCTTTATGCCACGAATTGTTTTTCCCATATCAATGTTGCGAAAGAATAAAAAAAAGAAAATATTATTTGCTGCAAGTGAGTGTGTTCCTTTTGTTAAAACAGGCGGACTTGCTGATGTTGTGGGAGCACTTCCAAAAGAATTCAATACAGAGGAATGGGATATAAGGGTAGTAATTCCCGATTATACCTGTATA
>JAZUEO010000003.1:0-9195 GCA_045640205.1 Candidatus Coprenecus sp.
GGGTATCACCGAAAAGAGACCAAGATGGAAACGCGCTATGTCCGTGCCCAACGGAATTCTCGGTGAAGCTGTCGGTCAGATGTATGTCGCCAAATATTTCCCTGAATCAAGCAAGAAGAAAGTGCTCGACATCGTAAACAATCTTAAAACATCCCTTTCGCAGCACATCGCCGCCCTTGACTGGATGACTGATTCCACCAAAGCATATGCTCAGGAAAAACTGGCTGCTTTTACTGTAAAGATAGGATATCCTGACAAGTGGAAAGATTACAGTACTCTCGACATAAGACCGGAGAAGAGTTATCTCGAGAATAAACTTGCGGCCAGCGCTTGGTACACTGCGGATAATCTTTCCAAACTCGGAAAACCCACCGACCGTTCCGAATGGGGGATGTCACCTCAGACGGTAAATGCCTATTATAACCCCACCTCGAACGAAATATGCTTCCCGGCCGCCATTCTCCAGCCTCCTTTCTTCAACCCGGATGCTGATGATGCCGTCAACTACGGTGCCATAGGAGTGGTCATAGGACACGAAATGACACACGGCTTCGATGACCAGGGACGTCTGTTCGACAAGGACGGCAATATGAACAATTGGTGGAGACCCGAAGATACCGAGGCTTTCAATGCCAAGACTGCCGTTCTCGAAAAACAGTACAACGAAATCGAAATTCTGCCCGGCATATTCGCCAATGGAAAACTTTCACTCGGTGAGAATATCGCAGACCAGGGTGGGGTAGGTCTTGCCCTTACAGCCCTCAAGAACAGTTGGAACGGAAATCGTCCGGCCGACATCGATTCTTTTACGGCCGAACAGCGCTTCTTCCTCGGATTTGCCCACGTATGGGCAGGCAATATCACCGATGAAGAGAAGGAACGCCGCACCAAGATGGACGAACATTCCCTCAGTGTGAACCGTGTCAATGGAACCCTCAGGAATTTTCAGGAATTCTTCGACGCCTTCGGCATCAAAGAGGGCGACAAAATGTGGCGTCCTGCGGAAGAAAGGGTAATGATCTGGTAGGGTATTGCCAGTTACCTTCAGGTAAAGAACGTAAGCAAGTCGTACGGTACCAAGGACTCTTCTGATTACGGTGGGGAAATAAAATTCATGAAAAACATCTCCACCGCCTTTCTGGAACTGCTTTAGTGGCAACGTGCATATGCACTCGTTACAATGTTCGCAGTAAAAACCATTGATATGCCCGAATGAATCGTTCCAAAGGATTCGGTGGGGTGTTTACGGAATATTTCATGGTAATCGAATTGGAATTCTTGTCAGTAAGGATTATTTTTGCATAGTTAATTACTGATTATGGATATACAACTCAAGCAGGGCTGCAAGTATGCCCTTCTCGTCCCGACAAGTATGGGACTGCGTATTACTCCCGAAGCTGGTCAGCCTGTTCATTCCAGTGATATTTTTCATCTTCAGGCCACAAGCGCCGAGACCAATGTCGCCAGCATAGCGTCATATCTCGGACTCCCCGTAAAGGTTCTAACCACCTTCGTCGAGGGTAGTCCTTTCGCTTCTTTCATCAAGGGCAATCTCCGCTCTCGCGGGATGGATTTCGAAGGGCCCGACGTGCCTCAGGGAGGCCCTTGGGGGTATCGCCACCAGATTAACGTCGCTGACAGCGGTTACGGCTCCCGCGGGCCTCGCGTGTGGAACGACCGTGCCGGTGAGGTGGGCAGGACATTGAATGTCAAGGATTTCGATTTGGACAGGATTTTCGGTCAGGAGGGGGTGCAAATCGTGCACTTGAGCGGACTTATCGCTGCACTGAGTCCTGACACTACACGCTTCTGCATGGAAATCGCCCGCGCTGCCAGAAAATACGGCACCAAAATCAGTTTCGACCTGAACTATAGGGCTTCGTTCTGGAAAGGTCGCGAAAAGGAACTCCACAGTATGTTTTCCGAGATATGTTCCATCGCCGATATTCTTATCGGAAACGAAGAGGACTTCCAGCTTTGTCTTGATATCAAAGGCCCCGAAGCCGGAGGGAGGGATATTGCCTCGAAGACTGAAGGCTTCAAGGAAATGATAAACCGCGTCAAGGTCCTTTATCCCAATGCTCAGGTTTATGCCACTACACTCCGTCAGGTCAACAGTGCGAACAGCCACGAATGGGGGGCCATAATGTTGGCGGGAGACAGATGGGAATCGGTTCCTCCCAGAGAAATTAAAGTTCTTGACCGCATAGGCGGAGGAGACGGTTTCGTTGGCGGTATGCTTTATGCCATACTCAGGGGATGGGAAACTGAAAAATGGATTCAGTTCGGATGGGCCAGCGGCGCATTGGCCACTACATTCCTGACGGACTATGCCCAGCCGGCCGATGAGGAGCAGGTTTGGAGCATTTGGGATGGGAATGCCAGAGTGAGGAGATAATAAAAGCGTAACTGTGATATGATTTTATACGGACGAGGTTCCCGAACAGACAGGATAACAGCGGAGGAGACCCGGCAAATCCTTCATAACGTATTGGACGGACTCGGTCCCAAAAGGAGGGTTATGGCCATTCCTCCGGATTTCACCCGCCTCAATTCCTACGCCGGCCCTATTACGGAGATGGTATATGAGCATTACGGAGAAACCTTGACCGATATAATGCCGGCCTTGGGTACCCATTCCCCGATGACAGGAGAACAAATCGCTGCTATGTTCGGACATATCCCCTCCGACAGATTCCGCGTTCACGACTGGAGAAATGACATTCGGACCATAGGCACTGTTCCTTCAAGTTATGTAAAGGAAATTTCAGAGGGAAAGCTTGATTACGAAATGAAGGTTCAGGTGAACAAGATGCTTTTGGACCCCTCGTTCGACCTGATTCTCTCCATAGGGCAGGTCGTTCCTCACGAGGTTATAGGAATGGCGAATTACACCAAGAACATCTTCGTGGGAGTCGGTGGCTCGGATTTTATCAACAAGAGCCATTTCATAGGCGCCAGTTATGGAATGGAGAGGATAATGGGCAGGGCCAAGAGTCCCGTCAGGGATGTGTTCGAGTATGCGAAGCTTAATTTCCTGAAAGATGTCCCCATCATCTATGTGCTTACTGTCAGGGACAAGGATGCCGCTACCGGAGAGATGGTCACGCGCGGACTGTTCATAGGGGACGATTTCGAATGCTTCGCCAAGGCTGCGGCCCTCTCGCTGGAGGTGAACTTTATAATGGTGGAAAAACCCATAAGGAAGTGCATCGTTTATCTTGACCCGGAAGAGTTCAAGAGTACCTGGCTTGGAAACAAGAGCATTTACCGTACCAGAATGGCTCTCGCCGACGGTGCGGAACTGATAGTTCTGGCACCGGCTCTCAAGGAATTCGGGGAGGATGCCGCCATCGATACACTGATACGGAAATATGGGTATAGAGGCACACCATATACCCTTGAATGTACTGCGGCCAATGAAGAATTGCAGAATAATCTCGGCGCTTCGGCACACTTGATTCACGGCTCGTCGGAGGGGAGATTCAAGATAATTTATTGCCCCGGTGAGGGGATGGGCAGAGAGGAAATAGAGGGAGTGGGATATGGATATTGCCCCTATGGGGAAATGGTGAAACACTATTCTCCGGATATACTTAAGGATGGATGGAACCTTATGCCTGACGGTGATGAGCTTTATTATATTTCCAACCCGGCTCTCGGCCTGTGGGCGCACACGGACAGATTCAAATGAAAATAGTAATTGACGATAAGATACCTTTCATCCGCGGAGTCTTCGAACCCTATGCGGAAGTGATGTATCTGCCGGGAAAGGAGACGACTCCGGAGGCGGTGCGGGATGCTTACGCGCTGATAACACGTACACGCACCATTTGCGACGAAAGACTTCTCGACGGTTCTGCGGTCAAGGTAATCGCTACCGCCACGATAGGTTTCGACCACATAGACACTGTCTGGTGTCAGAAGAACGGAATTATGTGGAAGAACGCACCGGGGTGCAATTCCGCCTCCGTTTGCCAGTGGGTCAGCTCAGTGCTGGTGAGCCTTTGCCGCAGGCATAAGCTCGGATTCCGCGACCTTGTCCTCGGAGTGGTAGGTGTCGGAAACGTGGGGAGCAAGGTGGCTGCGATGGCTGAAATACTTGGCTTCAAAGTGCTCCGTTGTGACCCACCCAGAGCGAGGCGCGAAGGCGGGGAGGATTTCGTTACCATTGATGAAATCGTCGCGGAGTCGGATATCGTGACCCTTCACGTCCCTCTCAATGGAGCTGGTGAGGATGCTACATGGCATCTCTTTGATAAGGAACGTATTGCGCAGCTGCGCAATAATCAGATACTCATAAATTCCTCTCGCGGTCCCGTGGTGGATGGCGTGGCGCTGAAGGAGGCATTGAAAGCGCACAGGCTCCGTGCTGCGGTCCTTGATGTCTGGGAGGGTGAACCGCAGCTCGACCCGGAACTGATACCGCTGCTGGATATCACCACTCCGCATATAGCAGGTTACAGTGCCGACGGCAAGGCGAACGGTACCGCGGCTGCAGTCCGAACGGTGGCCATGGAACTCGGGATAGCGGCGCTGAAGGACTGGACCGCGTCGGGAGTGCCTGCCCCGGCCAGACCGCTGTCATTCGAACTCGATGCTTCCGGTAAGGATGTAGAAACTGTTCTCAGTGAAGCTGTCAAATATACTTACGACGTGGAAGAGGATTCCATGGCGCTGAGAAATGCTCCCGAACTTTTCGAGAAACTTCGAGGGGATTATCCGGTTCGCCGCGAGGCTCCAGCCTTCACGCTGACTTTGAAAAACGGCACAGATGAAATGACTTGTGCACTTAAGAAACTAGGATTCATAAAATAACATCATATTATGCAGAAATCAGACATAGGACTTATCGGGCTGGCCGTTATGGGCGAAAACCTGGTCTTGAATATGGAAAGCAAGGGTTTTTCCGTCAGTGTTTACAATCGTACCGTCGAGAAGGTGGACAAGTTCATTTCCGGTCGCGGTAAAGGAAAAAATATCTATGGAGCCCATTCGCTGGAAGACTTTATCTCATCATTGAAGTCTCCGCGCAAAGTGTTCCTTATGGTGAAGGCAGGTCAGGCCGTAGATGATTTTATAGAAAAACTTATCCCCGTACTTGATAAGGGGGACATTATTATCGATGGCGGGAATACACATTTCCCCGATACCGCCCGTCGTACGCGGTATGTTGAAAGCAAAGGCCTTCTTTATGTGGGAACAGGAGTCTCAGGCGGAGAGGAAGGCGCACTGAAGGGCCCTTCGATGATGCCCGGCGGCTCTCCTGCCGCGTGGCCCTTCGTCAAACCGATATTCCAGGGAATATGTGCTAAGGTCGAAGACGGTTCTCCCTGCTGTGACTGGGTGGGGGAAGGCGGTGCCGGTCACTTTGTGAAGATGGTTCATAACGGTATAGAATACGGAGACATCCAGCTTATCTGCGAATGCTATCAGATTATGAAGGACATACTCGGAATGTCGAATGAAGAGATGCATAAGACTTTTGCCGAATGGAACAGGGGAGACCTTGATTCATATCTCGTCGAGATTACCCGTGACATTCTGGCGAAAAAGGATGAGTACGGGAAATATGTTCTTGACTATATCCTTGATACGGCGGGACAGAAGGGAACGGGCAAGTGGACAGCTATCTCGGCACTCGATGCCGGTGTTCCTCTCACACTGATAGGTGAATCGGTGTTCGCACGTTGTCTCTCGGCCCAGAAGGAGGAGAGGGTGACCGCTTCGGGTATCCTTCAGGGACCGGCTCCCGTCCGCTTCACCGGTGACAGGAAGGCGTTTCTGGAAGATCTCCGCAAGGCTCTCTTCGCAGCCAAAATCGTCTCATATGCCCAGGGTTATGCCCTTATGCGTGCCGCAGCCAAAGAATATGGATGGAATCTAAATTATGGAGGAATCGCCCTTATGTGGCGCGGCGGCTGTATCATACGCAGCGTGTTCCTCGGCAAGATAAAAGAGGCCTTCGACAAGAATCCTGAAATCGCCAACATACTCCTCGACCCCTTCTTTACCCGGAAGATGGCAGACGCCCAGCAGGGCTGGCGCAATGTTCTCTGCACGGCCATTCAGAACGGAGTTCCCGCCCCCTGTATGACGGCTGGCCTCCAGTATTACGACGGGTATCGAAGTTCGCGCCTTCCGGCCAATCTGCTCCAGGCCCAGCGTGACTTCTTCGGTGCACATACCTATGAAAGGACTGACAGACCGCGCGGCGAGTTTTTCCATACCAACTGGACAGGACACGGAGGTGATACTATATCGAGTACATATAATGCTTAGGAATTATGGTAATAGGCAAATATTCTTTCGGAATCGGTGACCGTTTCGCGCACGAAGGTGTCAACCAACTCAAGGCTCTTATCAGGGCGGAGGAAGAGTTAGGGGTTCATTTCGTCCCCGTATGGAACAAGTCAAACCGTGAACATCAGATAGTGGGAACATCCCCGGATGAAACACGCCGCGAGGCTGATGCGGCAGTGGCCGCTCTCGGATACAGGAATCCCTACTTCGTGGATGCAGACCATATCAATATGAATAATGTCGATAAGTTCCTCGCATCTTCTGATTTCTTTACAATAGACGTGGCCGACTATATCGGCAGGAAAGGCTCCTTGGAGGAACGCTTTCTGCCGGCCATAAAGGAAGCCGGAAAAATATACCGTCACATCGCCGCGGCGAAAGGTGCGGGCAATTTCGTTACGGAGGTTTCTATGGATGAGGTGGATGTGGCCCAAACCCCGGAAGAACTCCGATATATCCTATGCGAAATAGCGAAGGAAAAGATACCTGTACAGACCATAGCTCCAAAGTTTACCGGTCGCTTCAACAAGGGTGTCGATTATCGTGGTGACCTCGCTCAATTCGAGAAGGAATTCGAGCAGGACCTTCAGGTTATAGATGAAGCTGTCAGGGAATATGGGCTGCCCTCGAATCTGAAGCTTTCCATACACTCCGGCTCCGACAAATTCAGCATTTATCCCATAATGGGACGCTTGATACGGAAGTATGATGCCGGCATTCATATCAAAACCGCAGGGACTACCTGGCTGGAGGAAAATATCGGTCTGGCTGTAGCTGACCCGAATGCTTTGAAACTGGCCAAGAAGATTTACCTGAACGCCCTCAGCCGTATGGAGGAACTGACAGCCCCCTATGCCACAGTAATCGACATAGATGTCAAGGCACTTCCGTCTCCTGAAGAGGTGGCGGCTTGGGATGCTGAAACCTATGCACGTGCGATGCGTCACAATCAGTCGGATTCCCTTTACAATCCCTCACTGCGTCAGCTCATCCACGTAAGTTATAAAATCGCCGCTGAACTTGGCGATGAATATTATCCCGCCCTTGACAAGTATACCGATGTCATAGGGGAACAGATTACGGAGAATCTCTGTGAAAGACACATTAAACGCTTGTTCGCAGAGTGATGGAATTATTCTTAATCAAGAAGATATATGAAATGTAATTTTGATGATCTCAAAGGACGCGTTTGCGTTATTACCGGGGGCTTCGGAATCCTCGGGACTGCTCTCACCAGAGGACTTGCAGAGGCAGGGGTAAATCTGGCTGTCATTTCACGCAGCAAGGACAATCCGGCCAAAGGCGAGGCCATAACCAGGGAATTCGGAGTCAAATGTCTGGGTATATCAGCCAGTACTCTGGACAAGGAGGCTCTTGTCGCGGCGAGGGATGAAATCCATTCAAAACTCGGGAAGATAGATATCCTTATCAACTGTGCCGGAGGAAACTCCCCGAAAGCCACTTGCGCCATCGAACAGATGGATGCCGATACAGACCTGTCCGAGACATTCTATGGTCTGGATATGGAAGGGTTCCAGTCGGTGTATGACCTAAATTTCAAGGGTACTCTTCTGGCGACTATGGTATTCACCGTCGATATGATAGAGGCGAAGAAAGGTGTGGTTTTGAATATCTCATCCATGAACGCATTCAGGCCTCTTACCAAAATTCCGGCTTATTCGGCAGCCAAGGGTTCCATTAACAATTTCACCCAGTGGTATGCTGTCCACGTGGCTCAGATGGGCATCAGATGCAATGCCATCGCTCCCGGATTTTTCCTTACCGACCAGAACCGCTTCCTGCTGACTGAAGAGGGGACAGGAGCCCTTAAGCCTCGCGGCAAGAAAATCATAGCCAACACCCCTACTCATAAATTCGGTGTTCCTGAGGATCTGGTGGGGACGATGCTTTATCTGCTAAGTGATATATCATCTTTCGTGACAGGTGTCATCATCCCTGTTGACGGCGGATATTCTGCTTTCGGAGGAGTATGATTCTGACTATACTGCTGGCCGCGCTTCTTTCCATCCCGGGTGGAAATGATTCCACGGTAACAGATGCGCTGAGGCATTATTCCCAAAAAGTGCTCAGCGATTGGAAAATACCGGGTATGTCGGTTTCAGTGGTGAAGGATGGGGAACTGATATTCAATGAAGGGTTCGGAGTGAAGCGTCAGGGAGAGTCTGACAGGGTGGATGAACATACCCTTTTCCATGTAGGGTCCATTTCCAAGTCCTTTACAGCTACGGTTATGGCTTCTGTTGTGGATGACGGTCTTCTGAAATGGGATGACAGAGTGAAGGACATACTGCCTGATTTTGACTGGGCGGATGATGAGGTCGAGCAGCAGATGCTTGTCAAGGACCTCTTCACCCATGCTACCGGTCTGTGCCCGCAGGTGGGTACTTATATTGCCAATCTTGGTTATGACCGGAATGACATCTATCAGATGTTCAAGTATATGAAGCCCATATATCCTTTCCGTTCTCAATTCGGGTACAATAATATCACCTTCATAATCGCTGCCCGCATCATCGAGAAGGTGACCGGAATGACTTGGGAGGAGAATGTCCGGATGAGAGTATTCGCTCCTCTGGGGATGAATGAGTCCTGCATAGGGGGGGATGAATATGAAGCTGCCGCATGGAAGGCATCTTGCGCTCACGCATTTCATTATCGTCGCGGAAAGGATGGAAGTGACGGAATCAGGACATTCCCTCTTGACGGAGAGAACAGAGCTTTGTGGTGGGTGTCCGTGATAGGTCCGGCCGGGAGTGTGTGCTCTACCTCATCCGATATGGCCAAATATGTGTCGTGTCATCTGGAAAACGGGGAAATTCTGTCGCTGGGAGGAGATGAGGATGCTTCCGGCAGCGGACAGGAAAGCCTGTC
>JAZUEO010000004.1:0-15841 GCA_045640205.1 Candidatus Coprenecus sp.
GACCACATACTTCATTTTCCATGACGATATGGGAATTTTCTGCACCATAGTGCAATGCAACGGCAGAGCCGACTGCCGCCGTTCCGCGAAATTCCCCGGCACTCTCTGCCCCTCATACAGGGCAGGCAAAGAGGAAAAATATTCCACCCGCGCGAGGGCGAACATATTGCGCCAGCTGCTCACGAATCCGGCAGACCCGTCCCGCCCCTTCGACTCCCCTGAAATCAAGGAAATGCTGGACCTCTGCCTCAGCTGTAAGGGCTGTCGCGCGGAATGTCCCTCGAACGTGGATATGACACGTCTCAAGGCCGAGTTCATGCAGCACTGGCATGACATCCACGGAATTCCGTTCAGAACCTGGTGCATCGCCCATATCAGTTCCTTCCTGAAACTGGGAGCCGCCTTTCCACATTTATACAATCTGGTGGTCGGCACCCAATGGACTTCATACATCCTGAAAAAAATCATAGGATTTGCTCCGCAAAGACATATTCCTCTCATCGGAAAGAATGCCGGATTCGCATTCCATCGCTGGGTTCGCAAAAACGGAAGTCCGGAAAAGCCCAACGGACGCCGCGTATATCTGCTGGCCGATGAATTCACGGCATACACCGACACAGACACTGGCCGTGACTTTGTTACGGTATTGACAGGTCTGGGGTATGAGGTTTTTATTCCACGTCACTATGAAAGCGGCAGAGCAGGCATTTCCAAGGGCCTGGTCAAAAACACCGCCCGTCTTGCCCTAAAAAACGTAACGGCACTTAAGGACATCATCACCGCAGACGCCCCGCTGGTCGGTCTTGAACCCTCAGCCATATTATCTTTCCGAGATGAATATCCCGACCTCGTTCCCAAGGAGCTTAAAGAAACGGCACTCCGTCTGGCGAAGAATTGCCTCCTGTATGATGAATTCATAGTAAGGGAATTCGAAGAGGGCAGAATCACTCCGGAGATGTTCGGAATGGCACCCGCGTCCCCTATAGAAGTTTTTCTCCACGGGCATTGCCACCAGAAATCACTGGTAGGCATAGGAGCATCGGAAAAAATGCTGAACATCACTGGCTGGTACAAGGTAAACGTCATCCCTTCGGGTTGCTGCGGGATGGCAGGCTCCTTCGGTTACGAAAAGGAGCACTATGCATTCTCTATGTCGGTAGGAGAACAGACCCTCTTCCCCAACCTGCGGCAATTGAAAGCGCAGGCAATAGTGGCAGCCCCTGGTACCTCCTGCCGCACCCAGATTTTCGACGCCACCGGAATAAAGGCGGTTCACCCCATTCAGCTGCTACTGCCACGAAAACTTGAGACAGATAACAATTGAAATTTGTCCGCTTCATTCCAATCATCTATTTTTGCCCCGTAAAAACAGACGCACTATGATTCAACGCATACAAACCCTTTTTCTTCTGGCCGCCGCAGGCCTTACTCTTTCAATGGCATTCTGCAATATGTCAATAACCCCTGTAAGCACCCTCGCAGACGGCACACTTGAACAGACAGCTCTCAGATACGTGAACGACATCACGTCCATAAGTCTGATTCTGATGTCATTCGCCCTGACTATGGTCACGATTTTCAATTACAGGAACAGAATCCGCCAGATAAGGCTCTGCAATATCAATTCCATTCTACTGCTGGGTTTCCAGACTTATCTTGCTTTCAAATTCTTTGGACGCCCGGAAGGTCATTTCTTCACTCTTACGGCAGTATTTCCCATAGTTTCGGCCATACTTTGCTTCACAGCCATGCGGTATGTAGCAAGGGACGAAGCTCTCGTAATGTCCGCTTCGCGTCTGAGAAGCAGGCACAGAAAATAGACTACTTTTGTTTTTTAATCAGTTCCGAAAGCTGGGAAGAGAGCAGATTCAAAGTGGCGATATCATCATAAATATCCTTTGCAAGTTCTTCCTTTGAAGTCTTGGAACGTTTTCTGAAGTTTTGTACCATTTTGGTATGCGCCCTGGAATATGACTGGAGTGCGCTTATGCATTTGGTTCTTATAGAGGAAACATCATTAAGCAAACGGTCACATTCCATATAAACCGAATCTCCCTTCATACTGATTTCCATAAAATCATCCGTAAGTGATGCGGCATCCAGATAGGCCCGGTAATCATCTTTCAAACCCTCCTTCTCATTCTCGATGAGACTTTTCATAGCATCGGACTTAAGAATGGCCACAAGGGCATCCACGCACCCTGTAACAACAGTATCACCATCCATTACAAGTGCCTTTACCAGCTTGGCCTGACGGCATCTGACAAAACCTTCGGTCAATAATCCGACGTATCTTCCGGGGATTTTCGCGAAACCGACATCGATTCCATTCAATCCGATTTCGTTAATATAACTGAAAACGGAATCCACTTTTCTGCCAATCCCCCTTGTTTCCGTTCCATATTGCTGCCACCTGGTTCTACTCGTGAGACTGCAAAGTGCATTGGAATAAGATCTGAGCGCTTTTACGTACACTTCCGATTTTTTGACCTGCCCGGCATTCTGAATACACTGTTCGCTTAAGGAGGTAACTTCATTCCAATGAGCCTGTGGGGACAGGAGTGACGCAGAATATAAAACGCCCCTCGCTCTGCGAACTTTCTCAAGGTGCTCGAAAATAACGGCAGGAGAGACCGTAGCCGTATCTACGGAAAGGGATAAATCCGAAGCCATCTTAATCTGTGACTTGGTGAGGACAGAACAGGACGCAGTAAGCAGGAGAATGAGTGTCAGGCATAAGGGCCATCTGGATATCTCCTTCAACACAGAGACGATTCCTCCGATAACCGACTCTATTCTGTCAAGAGCTTTCGGAACCTTGCCCATACGTGTAACGCGGGCACGAATCAGAGATGACTGTTTTTTAATATCCTTGACAGCATCGGCCATTTCGGATGTAAGCTGTTTTCCAAGAGCGGCGGAAGCCACACGTTCAGCCTTGCGGAGAGTCACGGCGGAAAGTTCCAGCAGTTCCCTTTCCTGAGGTTCGAGTGAAGCATCCCTGCGACGCTCGTCAATAGCCCTGACGGCATTTCTGATTTCCTTAACAGACTCCGGGGTCACGTTTTTGGTGTCAGTTCTGCTTGACATAATTCACTATTTTTCTTCAGATGAACAATATTTCTTGATTACACGGTAGGCATCCTGCACACCGAGTTCTCCAGCCTTCGAAAGGTCTATGCATCCTTTTTCTTTTTCCTTAAGGTATATCTGTGCAAGTCCCCTGTTATAATAAGCCTCGGGTATCCACGGATAAATGTTCAATGCTGTGGAATAATTCTGGATGGCCAGAGGAAATTCGTTGGAAAGGCAGTACAAGTTTCCGAGATTATAGTATGCGTAAGGGAAATCCGGCATCAGTGCGACAGTTTTCTCCATATCGCTGATAGCCGGAGAGTAATCATAGATTCTCACTGACTTGTCCTGAATCCTGGCGCGGGTAGCCCCTTCATTATCCAAAGTCAAAACCTGAACATTCGATTCCACACTGGATATGAAGTCTATCATTTCGGCTTGAAGAACACCTCTGTTCAAAAGGAAGAACACCTCATCCGGCATCTTCGATATCGCTTCATCATAACAGGACAGGGCCGAATTAAACTGTTTGTCATCAGATTCGAGCAGTGCCTTGGCGAAAAGAAGCTGCGGTGTCCGCTCTGCCAGAAGTTCCTTGTCCACGCGGTTCATCAACGGAAGATTCAAATATCTGGACGAGCTCATTTCCTTGCCGGACAGTTTGATATTTATAGGAATATCCGCTATGAAACGCTCCAATGCGGCGTTCTCGAATTTCCGTCCGAGCAGCATCGGATTGAAATCCTTCTTTTCAGACACACAGAACCTGTACAGGGGTTTGAGTTTGATTTCCACGTTCCGGTTTTGGAGCAGTTCCTCATCATTGAAGTCCTTCTTGGCGAAATCGGCGTCAAGAGAAAGAAGTGAATTGTATTTTTTGGTGGTATCCGCGAAATCAGCAGAACCGGTCATCTGCGAAGAACGGTATTCATTCACTTTGGCCGCCGCCACATCATAATCGGACTTGGCAAGGGCCGTTTTTCCCAGTTTATGACGTACGAAAGACCTGTTCATATAAGCTTTGGCGAAATCCGGATACAGTTCTATCGCCTTCGTATAATCGTACTCCGCATCGGTATACCGGCCAAGTTCTATGAACACAGATGCTCTGTTGAAATAGGCGAGAACGTTCTTGGGATTGATTTCCAGCACCCGGTCCAAATCTTCCAGAGCCTGATTGTACGCACCGGTCTGGGCTCTTATGAGCGCCCTGTTATACAGAGTCAGAGAATTTGTCGGTTCGAGTTCGAGCACCTCGTCCAAATCTTCCAGAGCCCCGTTGAAATCCTTGGAGTCATAGCGGACCAGCCCTCTGTTGAAGTAAGCGAAAGTATTGGTGGAATCCAGAGAAACCGCCTTGTTCAAATCCTCAAGTGCCAGTGAAAGGTCGTGTCTGAGATAATGGACACGGGCTCGTCTGATATATCCCTCCGGTTCGAAGTAATTCAGTGTAATCGCCTTATCATAATCGGAAAGGGCCTTCAAAGTATCACCGACGAACAGATAACAGGCACCACGGTTCAGGTAGGCGTCCCCCTGTCTTGGTTCCCTGGCGATAAAAACATTGAAATCACTGATGGCCTTTTCGAACTGCTGGGACAGGAGGTAGGTCACCCCCCTGCTGAAATACAGACCGTTATACCCCGGTCTGAGTTCCACAGCCTCCTCAAGGTCCTTGAGTGCCTGGTCATACTTTCCGCTCCGGCTGAGAGTGATGGCCCGATAATGGTAGGCCGCTGTATAAAGAGGGTTTATTTCCAGAGTCCGGTCGAAATCAAGTTCGGCTCCCACGAAGTCAGACAAATTATACTTGGCTATTCCACGAAAGAAATACGCTTCGAAACAGGTCGGGTCGAGACGGATGAGCACGTTGAGATTGTGTATGGCCAATGAATACCGGCCTTCTTCCAACATCTGCCTGCCCCGGTAAAAGAACATATTCCTGTCATATTGGGCAGAGGCATCGTTTTCTGAAGCTGTCAGCAACGAAATAAAAAACAACAGATATAAGAAACTGCGCTTCATCAAAAATTTTAGTATTTTTGTGAGTTGAAAACGTTTGCAAATATAATCAATTAATGAACAAGGGTATCTCTCTATCTATTCTACTGTTTATTTCTTCGGCTATTCTGCCACAGACGGCCGCGACAGCCCAGAATGCAGATTCTATAGTCACTCCCAGAATACAGCGGGAGATACTTTCCTATATCGCTTCCGACGATGCAAGGGGCAGGGCGGCAGGCACTCAATACTGCCGGTTCATCGCCGATTTCATCCGTGATGAATTCGCCAGATACGAACTTCTCCCCTACAACGGCGGTGATTATTACTGCCAGTTCCGTCTCCCGAATATGCATATGGGTAGAAATATTGCAGGAATCGTACCAGCCCGCAGGAAAACGGACAAATACATTATCGTATCAGCCCACTATGACCATATGGGAGCCATCAACGGGTACGTTTTCAACGGAGCCGATGACAATGGGTCCGGGGTCACAGTGCTTCTCGGGCTTGCCAAAATTTTCTCTGCGATGAAGGATAACGGATTCAATTCCAGATACAACATTCTTTTCGTGGCTCTTGATGGAAAGGAAGCAGATATGAGCGGTTCCAAGGACTTCGTAAACAAATTGAAAATCCCGAAACAGAATATATTATGTGACATCAATCTCGACCAGATGGGTTCAAGTCTGGAGCCGGTTCACAAAAACGGCAGACCATACGTAATAATTCTGGGCAAAGAGACTCTTCCTCCGGACTCAAGAGGGGTGATAGATACGGCTAACGCCGTCTCCGGTCTGAATATGGATATTGATTACAGCTTCTACAACAGTCGGAAATTCGCCGATTACGTTTACAAAACGTCCGACCAGATAGTGTTCCGCAATGCAGGCATTCCGGCCCTGCTGGTCACCTGCGGATTCAATGACCATACATACAAGACCACAGATGATGTGGACATCATAGATTTCGATATGATGTATCGCAGAATGATGCTCCTCTACCACGCCATCTGTCATTTCTGATAGTATGCCCTTCAAACTTCAATCGACCTACCGTCCTACAGGTGATCAGCCAAAAGCCATCGACGGAATTTGCAGAAATCTTGAAGACGGTATTGATGCTGTTACACTTCTCGGAGTCACAGGCTCCGGAAAGACATTCACGATGGCCAACGTAATCGAGAAGATGCAGCGGCCTGTCCTGATTCTGAGCCACAACAAGACACTTGCGGCCCAGCTTTATGGAGAATTCAAATCATTTTTCCCTGACAATGCCGTCGAATATTTCGTTTCGTATTATGACTATTACCAGCCGGAAGCATACCTGCCCACCACCGACACATACATAGAAAAAGACCTGAGCATAAACGACGAAATAGAGAAACTTCGACTCAGCGCGACATCCGCGCTCCTGTCGGGACGCCGCGACGTCATAGTAATTTCCAGTGTATCCTGTCTTTACGGCATAGGGAATCCCGCTGACTTTCACGACAGTACCATCCACCTTCAGCGTGGACAAAAAATAGCGGTCACAAAACTTCTCTACTCTCTGGTCGATGCTCTCTATACCAGAAATGAAGCGGAATTCAAAAGAGGAAGTTTCCGCGTCAAGGGTGACAGTGTAGATATCTATCTGGCATACGTGGACAGCGGATGCAGGGTGGTATTCTTCGGAAATGAAATAGAAAGTATCGAACTCATCGACCCTCTGACGGGTGCCACCTGCGATGAAGTAAACGAAATTTCCATCTATCCCGCCAATGTTTTCGTCACTACCAAAGAGCGGACCAAATCGGCCATATACCGGATACAGGATGACTTGACCGAACAGTATGAACACTTCTGTTCCATCGAGAAGTACCACGAAGCCAACAGATTGAAAAAGAGGGTGGAATATGATATGGAGATGATTAAGGAAATGGGCTACTGTCCGGGGATAGAGAATTATTCTCGCTATTTCGACGGACGAGCCCCCGGTCAGAGACCCTTCTGTCTGATAGATTATTTTCCCGATGACTTCATAACCTTCATTGACGAAAGTCACGTCACGATTCCTCAGGTCAGGGCTATGTACGGAGGCGACCGTTCCAGAAAGGAAACACTTGTCGAATACGGATTCCGCCTCCCGGCCGCAGCGGACAACAGGCCTTTGAAATTTGATGAATTCGAGAATATCCTGCATCAGAAGGTTTTCGTCAGCGCCACTCCGGGAGATTATGAACTGGAAAAATCGGAAGGAGTCATAGTGGAACAGGTAGTGCGTCCCACCGGGCTTCTGGATCCTCCTATAGAAGTCAGACCGACCAAGAATCAGATTGATGACCTGATGGAGGAAATCGACATACGCGCAGGCCACGACCAGCAGATTCTAGTCACCACCCTGACCAAAAGAATGGCGGAAGAATTGGAGAAATTCCTGACCAGAAGAGAAATCCGATGCCGCTATATCCACTCCGACGTGGATACAATGGAAAGAATCGAAATCATTGAAGATTTCAAGGCGGGAAGATTCGATGTCCTGGTCGGAGTCAATCTCCTCCGCGAAGGATTGGATCTTCCTTCCGTTTCACTGGTAGCCATACTCGATGCGGACAAAGAGGGATTTCTGCGAAGCGACCGATCTCTTACCCAGACAGCCGGCAGGGCAGCCAGAAACATTAACGGACTCGTTATTATGTACGCTGACAGCGTCACAGGGTCCATGAAGCGTACCATAGATGAGACCGACAGGCGTAGGAGCATTCAGCAGGCATACAACGAAGAGCACCATATCATTCCCGCCCCTGTGCACAACAATACCAGAAACGTCTTGGATGCCAGACCCATCACGGACGGGTATGATTCCCTCAACGGCGAAAGACGCAGCCGAACTCTGGCAGAAGACCCTGTCATCTCCAAAATGTCTCCCAAAGAACTGGCCAGGGCCATAGACAATATGAGACAAATGATGGAAAAATCGGCACAGGAACTGGACTTCACCTCTGCGGCACAATACCGTGACCGGATGTATGAACTGATTTCCCTACGTCCCTGACACATCAGAACTTCACATCCAGCATCATTTTAAGGACGAACTTGTTTCTTTCCGAATCATCTGGATAGGAGGTCCAGGAAGTTTTCAGTGAGATTTTCAGCCATTCAAGAGGATGCACCGTACCGAAAAGGTACACACCATATCCCCTTCCGTAAACCGACGGGACGGAAAATGTACCATACAAATCCTTTTCGTAACAGTAAATTCTATTTTCCCATTCATCCACCTGAAATGCACTTCCCCGCAGATACAGATTCCACGCTCCCGAAGGGGCGGCATACCCGACTTCCTCATATACGAGAAAACCGGCTTTCCCCAAGACAGATACTTCCGCTCTGGAAGAGGTGGAAAAACCGTTATCGAAGTGTCCGGTATAACTCAAACGTGCAGTATATTTGATATTTTCAAGATAGTTCTTCCGATAGAAAGCGCACAGCAGCGAAAGACTATTGGAGCGGTTTGTCTTCCACTCTCCCTCCGCCTTGATTTTCAATGTCCTAGAACCCGCTTCGATGCCATAGCGTTCGACTGGATGATACGCGAGGTCGGCCATCCCGGTCAGGGTAAAATCGCGCAATGCGTTCCATCTCAGGTTAACGAGAGCGCCGTGTTCATTATAACATCCGGAGGAGGTGGTGTATGCACCGCTGTGAGGAGCTATATAATCCTGAGGATAATGGCGTACCAGGAAAGAACATTCAAGAGAATGTGTAAACGAAAAAGTACCGCCACCCAGGAAAGCGGGATGCATCGCCGCATCCACGGCGCCTTCCGCGAAAAGTCTCCCATAGGTTCTTCCGATTCGTACCGGTGCCATAATATCCAGTGACCAATTGCTCCACCATCCGTCATATTTCTGAAGAATGTCATACGGATGCTTCTTGCGCCCATCCTGATGGTCGAAGGAATATGTCACTCCATTCAGCCCCATCTTGAATTTTGAAGACTTCAATATCAGGGCGCCACCGGCCATCCGTTCCCTCATTCCGTGTCTGGCACTCACTTGGGTCTCCGAAATATGCTTGCCATCATCAGGTCTCGTATAATAATACACCGAATCACATCGGGCATCCACCGCATTATTGGAATAGAACGCGGTAAATTCAAAACGTTTTCCCAAGGAGATGGTAAAACCCGCCCCCCTGCAGAAATTCTGCTCCACTGTAGAAGAATAGGGTGTAATGTGGCTCGGATACCTGATTATGGAAGACGGAACCCCCATGGCAGAAAACGAAAATCCGTTCCACGCAGTAAGCCCCTGTCCGAGCCTGATCGAATAATCTCCCGCTACCGCACGCTTCAGAACCACAGGAAAGTGTCCACGGCGCGTCAGAGGCAGATTCGAGGCAGCCAGATGAACGGACAGGAAATCCGGATAAAAGCTCCGTTCCCCGGCATCCTGCTCTGCGGTCATTCCCCATTCGAGATGTTCCCCCCACTCACCTTTGTATCGAAGATATCCATAATCCGGGTACGAATACCGTCCCCTTATCCGGGTCCACACTCTTTTTTTCTTTTCAGCCTGCGGCAATTCTCCACTGACAGTAATCAGCGGAGAGAGAGCCTCCACCGTCACTGCATTAAAGCCGTCCACCAGCGCAAGTTCCCCGAGGGAAAGGATTTCCCCATGCATCTGTCTGTATTCCAGCAGACTGGCCACTTGGAATGTCGTCAGGCACAAAAGAGACCTCAATTCATCCTCAGTCGCCACATTGATATTCAGGGGATGCTCCATCAGGGCACAAAGCTGCTCCGTCAGTTCTTCGGCATTTGATTCCCCATTTTCGCCCAATTGTTCCAGCAGAGCCACCACAGCCGGCGGCAAATCCTGCGAACGGGCATCTCCCGGATAGGACAGAACAAAAAGCAGGAGGACTGCTACCCGTATGAGTGCAGTCCTCTGTCTTATTTTTCTCTCCGCCTCATTTCTTCCCTTCATCATATTTACGTCAATTGTTTTAATTCATATCAATTCGTCTTGAATTTGAACTTGATTTCCTTGAGATCCCGGTTGGCCTTGTCTATCTTCGAGGCCAGTTCCTTTTTGAAGGATTTTATTTTTTCCATCATTGCGGAATCGCCTGCAGCTATTATCTGCGCCGCGAAAATCGCGGCATTTTTAGCACCGTCAAGTGCCATCGTGGCTACAGGAATCCCGGAAGGCATCTGGAGAATGGAGAGTACGGAGTCCCATCCATCCATAGAATTGGAAGACTTGACAGGGACACCGATAACGGGCACAGGAGTGTATGCGGCTATCACTCCGGGAAGATGTGCCGCCCCACCTGCTCCGGCTATGATGACCTTGATTCCACGTTCCTGAGCGGCAGTGGCGAATTCCATAACCTGCACAGGAACACGGTGTGCTGAAAGTGCATTGATTTCGAAAGGTATTTCCATCGAATCGAGAAATTCGGCAGCTGCCTTCATCACAGGCATATCCGAAGTACTTCCCATTATTATCGATACCAAAGGTGTCATATCCGTAATATTTTTTAATTTTGTGCATCAAAGTTAACACAAAAACTATGGAACACATCAAACTTCACGACAAATTTTTCAAGCCTTACATCCAGAGTCAAGTTATCGAACTGTCTGTCAAGAAAGTAGCAGGCCAGCTCAATGATGATTACAAGTCTGTGGACACCCCGATGGTTCTCGTGACTCTGAACGGTGCCTTTATGTTCGCATCAGGACTTCTGCGCCACATTGATTTCAAGTGTGAGATGGCATTCATCAAGGTCAGTTCATACACCGGAACCAACACTTCAGGAAACGTGACCGAAGTCATAGGTTTGGACCGCAGTGTAAAAGGACGTCATATCATAATCGTGGAGGATATCGTGGATTCAGGAATCACTATGAAAAATCTGAAGGCAAAGCTCATAGAAGAGGGTGCCGCCTCCGTAACGATTGCGTGCCTGTTCTTCAAGCCCGGTGCTTTCAGATTCGCCGACAGCTTGAAGATAGAATACAAGGCGATGGATATCGGAAATGAATTCATCGTCGGCTACGGGCTTGATTACGACCAGCTCGGACGTCAGCTTCAGGACATCTGGGTAGTGGACCCTGACTACACCGGAGAAGATGGAAATTGGAAATGATTTCACTCATAATCTTACTATGACCAAATACTACATTTTATTCGGCCCTCCGGGAGCCGGAAAAGGAACGCAGGCAGGAACGCTTGCCAAAGACTATAAACTCAAGCATATCTCCACCGGTGAACTCCTCCGCGCAGAAATCGCAGCTGGAACCGAACTTGGGAAACAGGCGAAGGAACTCATTGCCGCAGGCAGGCTTGTTCCGGACACAGTAGTGGAAGGAATGATAAAGTCAGCTTTCGAGACAGTGAAAGGATATGACGGATTTCTTCTTGACGGATTTCCAAGAAACATTTCTCAGGCTAAGGACCTTGATAACATTCTCGCCGGACGTAGAGAAGCTGTAACTGCCGTCATTTCCATTATGATAAGCGATGAAATGATAAGGGAACGAATCAGACATCGCGCGGCCATCGAAGGACGCGCTGACGATGCCTCCGATGAGACCATCACCAACAGAATCGACACATACCACTCGCAGACGGAACCACTGATTCAGTACTACAAAGAGTGCGGAAAATATCACGAAGCCGACGGGACCGGGACCATCGAAGATGTCTATGCCCGCCTTAAAGCGATAATGTAAACAGGCTCGACCTGTATTTTCCCTGAGAAGCAGTAAGGATTATCACCCTACTGCTTCTTTTTTATCTTGAGGGTCATACCGGGATATATCTTGGACTTGCTGTTCAGGCCGTTAAGTTTCATCAGACTCTGAACTGAAACACCGCTGAACTTGGATGCAATGGCCGAAAGGCTGTCCCCTTTCTTAACCTTGTACGTAACATATTCTCCTGAAGAAGACGTTCCGCTTGAAGAGGACGAGGCAGAGGAAGAGGAAGACACTGAAGAGGAGCCTCCGGACGCTTTTCCATTAGGATATACGATTATTCTCTGCCCTATTTTGAGATTACTCTTGACACCGTTCCAGCGCTGCAAATCGGTGACTTTGACTCCATATTTCTTCGCGATATGAGTCAATGTCTCTCCGGATTTGACCTTGTGAACTATTTCTGTCGCCTTGCCGCTCGATGCCGCAGAAATGTTTTTCACCGCCGTGACATTGAAATACACGGAATCGTTCCAAGTGTAGATACTGTCACTGTATTCCATGAAACGGGGAGTATATGAAACTGGAATACGAAGAACATACGGCTTGGAAGGACTGCCGGGGATGATATCCTGTATATATTGAGGATTATGGTATTTCAATTCGTCATTGGGAATGCCGACAAAGTGAGTCACCTGTTCGAAATGAAGCATCTGGTCTATGTTCAGCGTATCGAGCACGGCCGGTAGCGGAGCCGGCACAGGATTCATATTATGCTCCTTATAATAAGACAACATATAAAGAGCCGCTACGAAAGAAGGAACATAACCTCTGGTTTCCTTAGGCAGATATCTGTAAACATCCCAGAAGTCCGCTCCTCCACCGGAACGTTTGATCGCCTTGTTTACATTCCCGGCACCGCAGTTGTATGAAGCAATGGCCAGAGACCAATCCCCGAAAATCAGATACGAATCCCGGAGATACTTGGCCGCCGCATCAGCTGCCTTTTCCACATCCAGACGTTCATCCACATAAGTCGTCACTTCCAAACCATAGCGTTTTCCCGTCCGAAGCATAAACTGCCACATTCCTTTGGCTCCCGCCCTTGAAACGGCTGTGGGATTGAGGGCAGATTCTATAATCGCCATAACTTTGAGTTCCAGAGGAAGGTGATACCTGTCGAACACTTCTTCAAAAATCGGCATATAATAAGCGGCCAGTCCGAGAACCGATTCCATCTTGGTCTTGTGTTTCTGGGTATAAGCTACAAGATAATTCCTGACTATTTCATTATATGGAATCTTTATAAACGAATGCATCCTTCGAAGCCTCTCGATATATATGGAGTCCGGTGTATCGGATGCCAGGATGACCGAATCGAAATCAGAATCATCAATAATGGTATTGACCAAATCCCTCTGTTTGTAATACAAAGCCAAAAGAGTATCGCGGTCATATCTTCCTGCATCATCGAATGCGGCCTCATAGAACTCCCCTTCAGGAGCTTCGAACCTACTTCTTTCTTCATCTGCACTCATAAGGTTTGTATAAGCGGTCTTCATCTCTTCAAGTTCGTATGAAATCTGTTCCTTTTCAGCCTGCATATGGTTAATGACTGTCTTGAGGGAATCTATCTCCTTCGCAAGAGCTTTTTTGCTTTTGAAGTGTTGTCCGTTGGCTGTAATAAGTGATACTAATGAGAGGAGTAATAATAAAGAAATGCGTTTCATAAGTCAGAATGAAAAATTCAACGATAATCCGTATGCAGGACCGGCCGAAGCATAAGAAGCACCGTTATATGGTTGTATGGGAGTAATGACTGCCGGTGAGAGATTCATCGTCAAGTCATCGTTTATATCGAAATCGCTCAGGGTAGCGAACACGTTGGCATCGACTATCTGAAGAATGTAGATGGCGAAAGTGGCTATGATTGAATAATTTCTGAGCCGTCGTGCCTGATCTCGATAAAACTTCAGATTATCCTTTGAATAAGAACCGGTATAATTTCCATTGGGATCGATGGCCTCCAGATACATCGAACGGAACCTATTGAACTGCAAATCGTTATAATACCAACAATATCCCGCCACAGCCAGTCCGGCATAATATATCGGTATCCTCCACCAGTCTCCGAGATATGCCTGTCCGGCACCGGGAAGAAGGGCGGAATAAATGGAGGCCTTGCCCGGATGTATTTTTCTGGTGGTTTTATAACCTATCACGCCATCCAGAACTGAGGCCAGATAAAAAGCCCCGGCTGTAGCAAAACCAGCCACACTGGCGATTTTATCGGAATTTTCATTGTACATATTATGCCGGTAATTGAAATAGGCACCTACTCCGATACCGGCTGCCATACCCCCATAGAATATGGGAAGTTTCTTGTAATCTCCGTTATAAATTTGTGCAGTACCGGGAAGAATCATTGAAAAAGCCCAAGTCCAACCCACACCGACAGAATCCTTGTGCGCAAGCGAATTGAAATACTTTTTCATGGTAAACTGATTCGGGTCCGGCTTTTTCGACACCGTATCATTCGGGCTTGATGAACCTGACGACTGGGAAGAGCCGAACATTCCACCACTGTTTCCCATCAAACCTCCGCCCGCCATATTGCTGAAATCCCTGAACTGTCCATATGAGTTTATGGAGACCAGACACAAGGACAATATGAGGACAGCCAGCTTACGCATTCTCCATCACCTTGAGAAATTCTTCCACCTGAGCGTCATTGTCAAATGAAACGGTAATGCGCCCGCACCCTTTGGCATCGCGCTTAACCGTAACGTTATTGTTGAAAAACTTGCCTATTCTGTCCAAAAGCCGGTAATATGATTCCGGGAGTTCCGGTTCTTCATCAGCAGGTTTATTATCTTCATTCCGGGATAGTAGAAAAGCTTTGATTTTATCTTCCAATTTATGAACGGACCACTCCTTCTTTATCGCCATTTCTGAAAAATGTTCCATATCGGACTCTTTTTCAAGGGAAAGAAGACACTTGGCGTGTCCCATGGAAATCAAACCCTCCCGAAGGGATGACTGGACTGATGCAGGCAGTTTGAGAAGACGCAGAAAATTGGTGACACTTGTACGTTTCTTCCCCACCCTGTCCGCCATCTGTTCCTGCGTAAGATTACATTCCTCTATAAGTCTCTTGAAACTCAGGGCCACTTCGATGACGTTCAAATCCTCACGTTGGATATTCTCTACGATAGCCATTTCTATCAAACCACGGTCATCGGTCTTGATAATATAAGCCGGAATAGTCTGAAGTTCAGCCATTTTGGAAGCACGAAAACGTCGTTCTCCACTGATAATCTGAAATTTCGAACCTATCTGCCTTACTGTGATAGGCTGAATCAGACCGAGGGTCTTTATAGACTCGGAAAGTTCTTCCAGAGCATTCAGGTCGAAAGTGGTTCTGGGCTGATATGGATTGGTGACCACCTTGTTCAAGGGTATTTCGACTATGGATGTAGCCGACTTCATATCTTTTCTCTCCTCCTGAGTGAAAGTATCGCTGAAATGACGTTTTTCACCGTTCCTGTTTATATCATTCGCCACAGGAATCAATGCATCCAAACCTTTTCCCAATGCTTTTTTCTCTGCCATAACACATGGAATTAATTCTTGGAAACTATTTCTTTAGCCAAAGAGAGGTAATTGTTGGTTCCGGTTGACACTGCATCATAAAGAATTACCGGCTTTCCGTGGGATGGGGCTTCACTGAGCTTCACGTTCCTTTGAATCAAGGTATCGAAAACCATATTTCCAAAATGCTTCTTTACTTCTTCCACCACTTGATTGGCAAGTTTGAGACGACTGTCAAACATTGTCAAAAGGAAACCTTCTATCTGAAGCGACGGATTCAGACGGTTCTGAACCAACCTTATAGTATTGAGCAGTTTACCAAGCCCCTCAAGAGCGAAGAATTCGGTTTGAACCGGAATAATCACGGAATCGGTAGCCGTGAGGACGTTAATGGTAGTCAATCCCAAAGATGGAGCACAATCCACGATTATATAATCGAACAAATCCTTAACATCCGACAATGAAGTCGGAGGCCAAGCGGTCT
>JAZUEO010000005.1:0-6876 GCA_045640205.1 Candidatus Coprenecus sp.
CGACATGGCTACGATCCGACTTGGATGAAGCCTCTGTCGCGGAAATGATGCGAAGATGCCGGGATGCCGTAAAGGAGGCTTTCCGCCAGATACGTCAGGTCTCCGAAATAACAGGAAGAAATCTGATAGTTCTGGAAATGATAGTCAGGTATGCCGGTAAGGTGCTGGAAAGGGAGAAGAGTGACGCTCCGTTCAGATATATCGCATCGGAGTTGTCTTTGACCGAGTGGATAACTACCCCTGCCGGACATCGGCTCAGAATTAAGGGGAAGGTGGATCGTTATGACTGTAAAAATGGAGCCTACAGAATCGTCGATTACAAAACAGGGAAGAAAATCCATCCCGACTATTCCTCCATAGATGAACTCTTCGCAAGGGAGGGGGAAATTCCCAATACCGCATTCCAACTGGTATTCTACCTGATGCTGATGCGCATTTGTCATCAGGAAGGGGCCGATACAGATGTGCTTCTGGAGGTTTTGCATACAAATGAACTGTTCGGGAACGGCAGGCATTCGATGTTCGTTCCGTCACAGGAATATGAGGATTTCAGGAACGGACTGTCGGCACTTCTCGATGAAATCTTGAATCGTGAAATTCCGTTCTCCGCGACACCGGACATTACTCACTGTGAATGGTGTCCTTTCAAAATATTATGCAGGAGGTAGTGATATGCTGACGATTTCAAAAGCTTCGGCCGGTTCCGGTAAAACGCACAAACTTACAGGCGAATATCTCCGTCTCCTTTTCAACGGATTCTATCAGGGAAAGGAAACTCCCTATAGACGCATTTTGGCAGTGACCTTCACTAACAAGGCCACTGCAGAAATGAAAGAGAGAATCATCAGAGAACTCGATAATCTTTCCTCCGGGAAAGAAAGTCCATATATGGAGCAGCTCATCCCTTTGACGGGGGATGACAACAGGACTGCAGTAGAAAAGGAGGCTGACATAAGGAAGGATGCAGGGGTGTTGCTCAGGTCTGTCCTGAACGATTACTCCGGTTTCAATGTCAGTACCATCGACAGTTTTTTCCAGATGATTCTGAGGGCATTCGCCAGAGAAATGGGGCAGACTTCCAATTATAACGTGGAGCTGGATACCGAAGAGGTGCTTGTGGAGGCGGTCGATTCCCTGATGTCATCATTGGATGAAACGGATAAGGGAGATTTGCTGAAATGGCTGATAGAAATGGCAGAGAATGAGATAGAGCAGGGAAAAGGGTGGGATATTTCCCGAAAACTCAACTCCCTGGGCGGGTTCCTTTTCAACGAAACCTTCCGACTCCGTGTTCTGGAAGGAAGAGTTATGGACAGGGAGGAACTTAAAACTTTCAGGGATGAACTGCTTTTACTCAAAAAGGCGTTTGAGGATGAGGTGGCCCATATCGCGGAAGAATCCCTGGCCTTAATCCGCTCTTCTGGACTTGAACTGTCGGACTTCGCCGGAGGCTCCCGTTCGGCTATGATGAAACTTGACTCCCTCTCCAAAGGAAAAATGTCCCTGACGGCAGGGTTTGTCAAAATGGCCGATGCGAACAGTCCTGAGGGCAGTTGGTTCGCCAAGACTTCGAAGAACAAAGCTCAGATAACACTTCTTCACGGCTCGGAACTGGGAAAGAATATCCGGGATATCGTTTCTCTTTTCAGGTCTGAGAAACATTCGGATTACGTGACGGCAGACCTTGTTCTGAAAAACTATTCCATACTCGGAGTATTCAGCGATCTCCGCGCAGAGATAGGCAAGTGGTGCCGTGACAATAATTCCGTCATCCTCTCGGAAACGAACGACTTCCTGCATAAGATTATTGACCGGGATGAGACACCTTTCGTTTACGAAAAGGCAGCCACCAGAATCGACCATTATATGCTGGACGAGTTTCAGGATACATCTGCGATGCAATGGGACAATTTCCGCCCCCTTGTCAAGGATAGTGTCGATAACGGATTTGAAAACCTTATAGTGGGAGATGTCAAGCAGAGTATATATCGTTGGAGAAATTCTGATTGGAAACTGCTCTCTTCACAAGTCCCCTCTGAATTCCGTCCTGAAAATCTCAGAATGTCCCCGCTTTCCGAAAACTGGAGGAGCGGGGGACCTATCATCGACTTCAACAGTGAATTTTTCTCCTGGGCAGGGGAGAGTGTTCAGCGTATATACAATACTGAAAACGGTCTTAACTCCACCCAGATATCGTCCATCTATTCCGATGTGAAGCAGTCATTGCCCCGGAAGAGAGGAAATGTACCCGGCCACGTGATGGTTAGATTCGTAGCGCCAAGTGGGGAAAAATCATGGAAAGAGTCTGTCCTGGAACTTCTGTGTCCGAAAATTGAGGAGATTATTTCCAAGGGAATAAATCCGGGGGATATAGGCATCCTTGTGAGAACGAATGAGGAGGGGGCTATGGTTTCCGATTTTCTGATAGAACAGAGGTACAATATCGTGACTGAGGATACCTTGAGAATATCTTCTTCGGAATGTGTCGGGAAAGTGATATCGGTTCTGACCTACATTCTTCATCCCGATGATGGAATGAGCGCGTGGCTTTATGAAAAAACGGGTGTATCTGTGTCAGGTACTTTGGATATGCCCCTATATGATTTGTGTGAGTGGACCGTTTCCTCCCTTGGAGAAAGTGACAGGACCCATGTGGCATTTCTGCAGGCATTTATGGATTGTGTGAAGGATTATATCACGAAAAACGGAAGTGACCTTGCCGCTTTTCTCAAATGGTGGGAAGTCTATGGCTCCAGGATTTCCATATCGGCACCCGAAGGGGTCTCTTCCATCAGGGTGATGACTATTCACAAATCAAAGGGGCTTGGAATGAAGGCGGTCATCATCCCTTTTCTTGACTGCAAGCTTAGCAATGGAAGGGATATTATATGGTGCAGTTCCGAGAGAAAACCATTCTGTCGGGCCGGTGTCATTCCTGTTTATCTTAAGAAGAAAATGCTGGAGTCTGCGTTCAGACAGAATTATCTGGATGAAATACTGTATGAAAACATCGACAGCTTGAATGTGGTTTATGTCGCCTTGACCAGAGCTGTAAACGAACTGCACATATTCGCGCCTCTGCCTGCCGATTCCATGAAACAGGATACTATGTCCCGGCTTCTATACCGTTTTCTGCTAGACAAGGAAAAACTCGAAGGGGATTCCTATGAGTCCGGGGAGTGGTTTGAGAAGGAGGAGGAATGCTCCGGGGAAGTTTCCGTAGAGGATTTGTTCCCTGTCCCTTCTTCCTACGATGTTTTTTCCGGAGGAAACAGAATCAAAGTTTCTCTGCGCAATGTCGAAAAAATGTCGGAGTCTATGTCACTGAGACTTCGAGGTATCGTTATGCACGATATTTTTTCAAATATCAAGACAACCGATGATGTCGAAGCAGCCGTGGATAATGCGCTTCTAAAGGGTGACATCTCTTTATCCGAGAGGGAAGTCGTCCGGGATGAAATCAGAGAACGGCTCCATATGGCGGAGACGGCAGGATTCGACTGGTTCGATGCATCCTATAAAACTGTCTGCGAGGTCCCGGTACTTTTGCCTGGCGGATACGAAAGGAGACCTGACAGGGTCATGTCCCGCGGTGGAGAGGCAGTGGTAGTGGATTATAAGTTCGGAGTCGAACATGACCCATCTTATCGGAAGCAAGTGGCAGGATATATGCATACACTTCTGGAAATGGGTTATGAAACTGTAAAAGGATATCTTTGGTATAATGATAATATAGAAGAAGTAAGTTCAACAAATTTTTAAAGATATGAATGACGATTTCAAAATGACAAATTATGCACCCGGTGTGAAGGGTGATTATGCCCTTACCAACAAAATGCTCCGTCAGGTTTACTGGTGGATGTGTTTCGCATTGGCTGTAACCGGAATGAGTGCATGGTTCGCAGCCACTACACCTGCCGTAATGAATTGGCTGTTTTCTTCCGGTTCCGTAATCATTACCCTGATTATCGTGGAGTTTGCGCTGGTTATAGGATTGACTGCGGCTATAGGTAAAATGTCGTCTGTTATGGCGACAACGATGTTTGTGCTGTATTCCGTGGTGAACGGTCTGACCCTTTCTTCGATATTTCTGGTCTATGATATGGGCTCGGTGGCCACTGCATTTTTCGTGACTTCCGGAGCTTTTGCAGTTATGGCTCTGTACGGAACTTTTACCAAAAAGGATTTGACAAAACTGGGCAGCATCTGTTTGATGGCTCTTTTCGGAATCATCATCGCCCTGCTGGTGAACCTGTTTATGCAGAATGCGGTAATGGATATCATTGTCAGCGGTATCGCAGTTCTGGTGTTTACCGGACTTATCGCTTACGATTCACAGAAAATTTCCAATTTGCTTTACGGTGCTGAGGATAATGAAATGACTGCCAAAGTCGCAGTCATAGGGGCTCTGACACTTTATCTTGATTTCATTAACCTGTTCCTGCATCTGCTCCGCTTCTTCGGGAAACGCAACTAAGCGTCAGCGCAAAGCGCCCAGGGGGTCTGGGGGGTTAGCCCCCCGGTATGGAAGTTAGAGGAGCTTGATTCTATCAAGCTCCTCTTCGTGATTACAATACCTGCATTTGATAGTACCGGTCTCCGCGTCCACTACAGTGAAGCGGGTGGGCATCGGTTCATTGTTGGTGATGCATTTCGGGTTGGAACACTTGACCAGATTTTCTATGTCCTGAGGCAGACGCACTTGTTTCTTTTCTACCACTTCATAGTCTCTGATTATGCAGAGGGTGACATTCGGTGTCACGAGGGCCAGTCTGTTGAGTTCCTCGTCGGTGAAGAACTTGTCAGACACCTTGATGATGGCCTTGGTTCCCATTTTCGCACTTTTGAGATTATAACCGATGGTGATGGCACTTGTCATTTCTTCCAGGCGGAGCAAGTGAACGACGTGGAAGAGTTTTGAGGATGGAATATGGTCAATGACGGTTCCGTTCTCAAGAGCGGCGACCTGAAGTTCCTGCAGTTTCTGTCGTTTCATAGTATTATGGTCTTGTCGTTTCTGATATCTTCAAGTGTGAATCCAAGGGCATCGCAGATGAGCGCCTGACGTGCATACAGACCGTTTCTGGCTTGCTGGAAATAATAGGCATACGCTGTGTCGTCTATGCTGTACTCGATTTCGTTTACACGGGGAAGGGGATGGAGTATTTTCATATTGGAACGCACTTTTGTGAGCATTTCTTTTTTCAGAAGGTATTCATCCTTGACTTTTTCATATTCGAGAAGGTCACTGAAGCGTTCCTTCTGAACACGTGTCATATAGAGAATGTCCGCATCTGCGATGGTGTCTGCATTGAAGTCCTTATGTTCAACGTACCTGATGCCATTTTCGTCGCAGTACTTCCTGTATGGTTCCGGCATAGCCAGCTCATCGGGCGCGATGAAGTGGAAATAGGGCTTGAAGTGCCTCATCGCGGCGAGCAGACTATGGACTGTGCGTCCATATTTGAGGTCTCCTACCAGATAGATGTTGAGATTGTCAAGAGTCCCCTGGGACTGGTAGATGGTGTAGAGGTCAAGCATTGTCTGACTGGGATGCTGGTTGGCTCCGTCACCTGCGTTGATGATGGGAACGGGAGAAACCTCGCTGGCATAGAGTGCGGCTCCTTCGAGAAAATGCCTCATAATGATTACGTCTGCATAATTGGAAACCATCATAATGGTGTCTTTGAGGATTTCCCCTTTGGTTCCGCTGGTGATTTTAGGGTCTGCAAAACCGATGACTCGTGCCCCGAGACGATTGGCGGCTGTTTCAAAACTCAGTCGTGTTCTGGTACTGGGCTCGAAGAAGAGGGTGGCTGCGACTTTCCCTTCGAGAATTTTCCGATTAGGATGTTTTTCGAATTCTGCGGCCATCTTTATCAGGTACTCCAATTTCTCTCTGGAGTATCCGGCCAATGTAATAAGACTTGCAGTGCTCATTATGGATGTTTTTTATGTGGCTAATATTCGTCCCAACTGCGGATGGGAAGTTCGTCTTCGCTCATACTGCAGAAAGCCTTGATGTAGGCTGTCGCCAACCTGCTGTTGGTAATCAGGGGAATGTTGTGGTCGATGGCCGCACGGCGGAGCTTGTATCCGTTGGTGAGCTCTCCCGAGGAGAAATTCTTGGGTACGTTGATTACGAGTTCCACTTCGTGATTCTGTATCAGTTCAAGGGCCCTGATGGAAGTTCCTTCTTCATCCGGCCAGAGAACAGGGCAGGCGGCCACTCCGTTCTCACGGAGATAGAGACAGGTTCCCCGGGTGGCATATATGGTGTATCCTGACTGAACCAGCAGACGGCAGGCATCGAGAATATGGAGCTTCTGATGGGCATTTCCGGAAGAAATCAGTATCCCGGCTCCTTTGGCGGGAATGGTGTGCCCCACTGAAATCATCGATTTGAGAAGCGCCTCATTTACATCAGAACCGATGCACCCTACTTCTCCGGTAGATGCCATATCCACTCCTATGACTGGGTCGGCCTGATTCAGTCTGGAGAATGAGAACTGGGAACACTTCACACCTACATAGGGGAGGGAGAATGAGTCGGTATCGAGGGCTTCAGGTTTCAATCCCAGCATAGCCTTGGTAGCCAGGTCGATGAAGTTCGCCTTGAGTACCTTGGATACGAAGGGGAAACTTCTCGATGCGCGGAGATTGCATTCTATGACTTTCTGATATGTCACTCCGTGGGCGTCACTGCCGGCGAGGAATTGTATATTGAATGGTCCGGTGATGTGAAGTTCATTCGCTATTGCGGCAGCGATATGCTTGATTTTGGCGGAGGTGGTGGAGTAAAGACGCTGGGCAGGGCATTCGATGGTGGCGTCACCCGAGTGGACTCCAGCGAATTCGATGTGCTCGGAGATGGCG
>JAZUEO010000006.1:0-3626 GCA_045640205.1 Candidatus Coprenecus sp.
CAAGACCGAAAGTTCTGGTAGTCGGATGCGGAGGAGCCGGCAAAGCCGCCATCGCGGCAGCCCTCGCCAACGGAGTTGAAATCACCATTGCCAACAGAAGCCGGGAAACAGTGCTGCGCTTCATCGACCGTCTTCAAAAATTTCTCCGGGAACAAGATAATCCCAGTTGTTTTCCCTACGACATTCAGCATCAATCCGTCCCACTCCAGTCACTCCCGGAGCAAGTCCGCCTCGCGGATTTCATCATATACACCCTACCGGTATCGATTCCAGAACTTGAATTATGTGACTTCGAGGAAAAAACAGTTCTCGAAGCGAAATACTATGACAGTTCCATAAAAAAAGTTCCCGGAATGAACTACATCCCCGGAACAGAATGGCTGCACCTTCAGGCGCTGGCCACCTACCGTATCCTCGGCCTTATTACGGATACTTCTATGCCTGCTGTTTCTTCTCTATCTCCGCTATAACGGAAAGGATATCCGCGAAATCGTTCACGACATACCCGGCGCCTGCCGCTTCCAACTGTTCAACTGTCCCCACACCATAGGAGACTCCGCAGGTATGCACACCTGCTCTGACACCCATCAGAATATCATAGGAGGTATCACCTACCACAATGGACTCCCCAGCGCCATGTCCAAGCATCTCCAATGTCTTCAATACCGGATCCGGACTCGGTTTTCCCTGAGCCACGTCTTCCGGCCCGACGATATACTCGAAGAAATGGAGAAGTTTCATTCCTCCAAGATATTGAGTAAGCGATGACTTGTGCCGCGACGAAGCGATGGTCAGTCTCATACCGCGTGACTTCAGTTCCGGAAGAGTCTCTTCCACGTGAGGAAATGCATTGGGAACCAGCTCCATACAATTGTCCATAAAATATGTTCTGTATTCACTGCACCTGCGGTCCAACTGTTCCTCGGTCAATCCCGGAAAAATTTTACGGAAACCCTCCTTCAGCGGAAGTCCGATAATCTCCTCACATTCCCTGACAGAAGGAAGCGTCCAGTTCCATCTGTCCTTCGCCTTAAACATGGCCTTGATTATCAAATCCTTGGTATCACCGATGGTCCCGTCAAAATCGAAAATTACAAGTTTTATCCCTTTCATAACTTTTCAAACAGCTTCTCAACAGACAGTTTCTCACTTTTTACATTTCGCATCAAGTCCCAGTTCCGGATGACGTTTAGATGTTCCGGCTAGAATCAATGAGGTCAATATGGCCAGAGCGGAAATGCCTATGAACAGAAGTTCCGCTTTCCCTGCCGCCACGACAGGCTGTCCCCCATTCCGTTCCATAATACCGCCGACCAGCAGGGGAACCGCCATCAGCCCCATATTCTGAATCCAGTACAGAAGCGAGAACGCTGTACCAAGCACTTTTTCGGGTACCAGTTTCGGAACTGAAGGCCACATCGCGGCAGGCACCAGAGAATATCCGAGTCCCAAGAGGACAATGCCCAGATACCCGAACACCGCCACCGAGGGGGCGAATGCCAGAATCAGGTGCGCCGCAGCCACCATACAGGCTCCGAAGACCATCACGCGGGTACCATGTCCCATACGGTCCACCATTGCCCCGAACAGGGGCGCGAATACAAGTGTACAGAAAGGTATCATTGACACCATCACGGAAGCCACCGCAGCATCCACCCCGAAACGTGGAATAACTATCGCGGAGGCGAATTTCCGGAAAGAGACTATGCAGCAGTAGAAAGTGACGCAGAGTAATGCTATCAGCAGAAAATTCTTATTGCCCAATACCCTCAGCACATCACGCAGACGGAATTCGTCCCCGGACGCCCCCTTCTCCGATGAAACATCCGCTGGAGCAGTCTCCGCCACCCTGCGGTCAGAAGCAGCGTCCAATGCCACGAACACAGCCCAGACGATGACGCCCACGATTATCAGAGTCAGACCGATTACAGCACCTCTGGCGGTTTCCGCAAAAGGAACAGGCGTCTGTGAAACGTCCACTATTCGGGGAACCAGAAGCATTGCGGTAGCGGTACCGAGACGGGCAAGGGCAAGCTGGATACCCATAGCGAGGGCGATTTCCCTCCCCTTGAACCATTTCGATATGGAACGGTTCACCGCCACGCCGGCGATTTCACTGCCAAGGCCGAAAAGCGCGCAGCCCAGATATGCCACCGAAACCGAAGGCTTGGGGAAGAACTGCGACAGCCATACATTGACCCCGCCTGCGGCAAATGATTCGGAAACGGCATAGCGTATGAGAGCAGCCCCCGCCAGCATCATTCCCACAAAGACCGACCCCGTCACCCTGACACCCCACTTGTCCAGCAGGATACCGCAGAACACGAGACCGCCGAACACGCACAGGAGCGAATATGCACTCTTGTAATGACCGTAATCCCCCATATTCCAATTCAACTCCAGAAGTTCGGGAGTCTGGAAAAGATGACTGACAGTGGAAAAAATATCATCAAAAAAATAAGATGCGAACATCGGAAGTGCCAGACAGAGCAGCACTATCCACCTGATACCTATTCTACGTTTAATCTCCATATTCATAAAAATATTACCGCCACAAATATACTCTTCTTTTAAGAAAAACCTTATCTTTGCAGACGCACAAAAGTTCAATATCGAAATACAATGACCGCCCAAACGTTCTCCACTTTGCGGGACAATCCCGCTCTACGCTGGACAGCCCTCCTGCTTCTGGCCCTGGCGATGTTCTGCGCCTACATATTCATGGATATCCTCTCCCCCATCAAAGATTTGATGGAATCCACCAGAGGCTGGGATTCAAAAGCATTCGGGACTATGCAGGGAGCTGAGACCTTCCTGAACGTGTTCGTTTTCTTCCTTATCTTCGCAGGCATCATCCTGGATAAGATGGGTGTCCGTTTCACAGCCCTTCTCTCCGGTGCGATAATGCTTACAGGCGCCTGCATAGAATGGTACTCCATAAGCGAAAGCTTTTCCGGCAGCGGTCTTGAGGCTTGGTTTGACACCCACCTGAACTATATCCCCGGATTCGATGAACTGAACATTTCCCCCTTCTACCTCGGAATGCCTGCTTCGGCCAAACTCGCCGCCATCGGTTTCATGATCTTCGGCTGTGGCGCGGAAATGGGAGGCATCACCGTTTCCAGAGGTATAGTCAAATGGTTCAAGGGACGCGAGATGGCTCTCGCAATGGGTTCGGAGATGGCTCTCGCCCGTCTCGGAGTGGCCACCTGTATGATATTCTCCCCCTTCTTCGCCAAACTTGGAGGCCATATCGACGTCACCCGTTCCGTGGCCTTCGGTGTAGTTCTGCTGATGATAGCCCTCATAATGTTCGCAGTTTACTTTTTTATGGACAGCAGGCTTGACGCCCAGACAGGTGAGGCGGAAGAAAAGGATGACCCCTTTAAAATCAGTGACATCGGAAGCATTCTCTCTTCCGGAGGTTTCTGGTTGGTAGCACTCCTCTGCGTGCTGTACTACTCCGCCATCTTCCCCTTCCAGAAATATGCTGTCAATATGCTGCAATGCAATCTGAGTTTCACCGCTCCCGATGCCGCTTCATTCTGGGCTTCAAATTCGGTAACCATCGTCCAGTATGTAATAATGCTGATAGTGGCAGCCACCGCTTTCGCGAGCAATTTCTC
>JAZUEO010000007.1:0-6191 GCA_045640205.1 Candidatus Coprenecus sp.
TGCCTCACTGCCGGAGCGATGGATTTCGATGACATCCTCCTCAATATGAACATTCTCCTCAGGGATCACCCCGAAGTAGTGGATGAACTTTCCGGGCGCTTCTCCCATATACTGGTGGATGAGTACCAGGACACCAACCTGGCCCAGTACTACATAATCAAGAAATTGTCCGCGCTGAGGCGCAATATCACCGTCGTCGGAGACGATTCCCAGAGCATTTACGGATTCCGCGGGGCCCGCATCCAGAATATCATGGGTTTCAAAAAGGACTTTCCCGAGGCCAGAGAATTCCGTCTGGAACGGAACTACCGTTCTTCCCGGACCATAGTGGATGCAGCCAACTCGCTGATAGCAAAAAACATAACGCGACTGCAAAAAACCTGTTTCTCCAAAGGGGAACAAGGGGACAAAATCGAAATCATACCCTCCTTCTCTGAACAGGATGAATCTCTTTCCGTAGTCAATTCCATCTCGGCACGTATCAGGGGTTCCAACGCTTCCTATGATTCATTCGCTATACTATACCGCACGAATGCCCAGTCCCGCGCAGTGGAGGAAGCTCTGAGAAAAAGAAATCTTCCATACCGCATTTTCGCAGGTCATTCATTCTATGAAAGACAGGAAATCAAGGACGTGATGGCCTATTTGCGCATTATGACGAATCACAATGATGACGAATCCTTGAAGAGAATCATCAATTTTCCGTCCCGCGGAATAGGAGACACTACCCTGGGACGCCTTTATCAGGCGGCAAGGGAATGGCAAATCTCAATTTGGGACACGATACACAGAGATGAACTTTCACAGTTCGGAATCAAAGAAGCCACCCTCAGGAAACTGCGTTCCTTCTGCGATATGCTGACATCAATAGAGCGGGAGACCTCCGGAAAGGATGCATATTCGACTTCCATTGAACTGATTAACTCTTCCGGCGTCATCCAGTCCCTCCGCGCGGACAACTCCATAGAAGGACAGGGGCGTGTGGCCAATGTGGAAGAGCTTCTCAACAGCATTTACGAATTCGTGGAAGAGCAGACGCATCTGGCAGAAGAATCAGGCGCGGAAAACCCGGTAATCACATTGACTGACTATCTTGAAAACGTCGCCCTTATGACAGACTATGAAGCCGCAGAAAAGAAGGACGACAGAAACAGGATATCCCTGATGACCGTTCACAGTTCTAAAGGATTGGAGTTCCCCTACGTCTATATCATAGGAATGGAGGAAAAAATGTTTCCCTCCACGATGTGTATGGATTCCGAAAAGGATATCGAGGAGGAAAGACGCCTTTTTTACGTAGCCTTGACACGTGCCGAAAAAGCTGTTTCAGTATCTTTCGCCCGTTCCAGAATAAAATGGGGAGAAAGAGTCACCAACCCGCCAAGCCGTTTTCTGTATGAAATCGACCAGAGGTACCTGAGCCAGTCCATCAAATCCGCAGCCAATTACGGGAATTCGGTAGATGATGACTTCCGCCCCGCTCACGCCCACACATCCTTCATACCGACGACACAACGCACTGCGAAGAAAGACAGCGATAACGCCTCCCGAAGACCTTCGCCGCTCCCTTCATTTTCAAAACCGGCATATAAAGCGAGTGCCGGATTTAAGCCTGACGATCCATCAAAACTGGCTGTAGGACAACGCATAGAACACGAACGTTTCGGATACGGCAAGGTCCTTTCCAAGGAAGGAAGCGGACCTATGATGAAAGTGGTGGTGGACTTTGAACTCGGCGGAAACAAGACACTTCTGGTCAAATATGCCAAAATGCGGATTGTATCCGTTTAAGAAACTGTTTTTTTGGCCAAAAATTGCTACCTTTGCAGGATTAAGAAATCATATCAGTAAAACTACATAACAAATGACCGATTACATCAAAATCAAAACAGGACTTGACGTTCCCATAAACGGCAGTCCGGAAACACGTATGATACGTGATGTAGTCTCTCATTCCATCGAAATCAAACCGACTGACTTCAGAAATCTGGTTCCCAAACTTCTCGTAAGGGAAGGTGACCGGGTTTTGGCCGGCACTCCGGTGTTTGCCGACAAGATGCGTCCTGAAATCAAGTTCGCATCCCCCGTCAGCGGCACCGTGTCAGCCATCGTCCGCGGTGACAAGAGAAAACTTCTGGCAGTAAGGGTCGATGCAGATGGAGAGAGACAGAGCAAGACAGTCAATGTACCTAAGTTGAATTCACTAAACCGCGAGCAGATTATCGAACTGATGTTGGAAAACGGTCTCTGGCCATTCATCCAGCAGCGTCCTTACGGAATCATAGCCAATCCGGCCGACACTCCGAAAGGAATCTTCATTTCAGGATTCAACACCAATCCGCTGGCTGCCGATTATGATTATTCACTCAAGGATGACTTCGACGCTATCCAGACAGGAGTCGATGTACTTTACAAGCTCCTGCCCGAAGGTATCCATTTCAGTTTGAACACTGCAAATCACGCAAGTTCCCCATTCCATAAGCTGGAACGGGTCAAATTCCACGTTTTCGACGGT
The DNA here is from genome assembly GCA_045640205.1 of Candidatus Coprenecus sp. GTDB lineage: Bacteria > Bacteroidota > Bacteroidia > Bacteroidales > UBA932 > Minthomonas. The sequence goes on from JAZUEO010000007.1 coordinate 2,516, forward strand.
CCTCACCCTGCCGGCAACGTAGGTGTACAGATACACCACATTGCCCCGGTCAACAAAGGCGAGGTCGTTTGGTGCGTGGAACTGGCGCTCGTGGCTGTAATCGGCCGTTTCTTCACCACAGGCATCTATAATGCTTCACGCATTGTCGCCGTGGGCGGCCCCTGCGCGGCACAGAAAGGATATATCAAATGTCTCCCCGGTATGATGATGAAGGATATCGCCGACCTGGCAGGTTCCGACGGTGTCAAGGAGCACGAAGGACAGGAAGTACGCTACATCAGCGGCAGTATTCTGACAGGGACCAATGTGGGGGCCGGAGGCAGCCTCGGAATTTTCGACACCCAGATAACTCTCATTGCCGAAGGCAGATACAATGAACTCTTCGGGTGGGCCAAACCTTTCAGAAGCAAGCACAGCATCAGCCGCGCATACTTCTCGTGGCTCTGTCCCAAGAAGAAATACAATATGGACACAAATCTCAACGGAGGTCCGCGAGCTTTTGTCACCACCGGTGAATACAGAAAAGTATTTCCTATGGATATCTACCCCGTTCATCTCCTGAAGGCCTGCCTGGCTGGAGACATTGAGAAGATGGAGGAACTCGGAATATACGAAGTAGTGGAGGAGGATTTCGCCCTCTGCGAATACGTATGCCCGTCAAAAATAAACATCCAGACCATCATCAGGGACGCCATCGCTATGATGCTCAAGGAAATGTGTTAATTTATGGAGGACTGACAACATGAAAAAGATTACAGATATCAAATGGTTGCATTCCACAGTGGATGCATTCGATTCGTTCCTCCGTGTTCCGAATACCGTGACTGCTTCGGGCGTTCACGTAAGAGACTGCAATGACCTCAAGCGCATAATGATTATCGTGGTCATCGCCCTTGTCCCGGCAGCTCTGTTCGGAATGTTCAACGTAGGCTACCAGCACTTTCTCTACAGCGGTCAGGCAGCCGGATTCTGGCAGATGTTCTGGTACGGATTTCTAAAGGTTCTTCCCCTTTTCCTCGTATCGTACATCACAGGTCTGGCCATAGAATTCGGTTCCGCTCAGATTCGCGGACACGAAGTCAATGAAGGTTATCTTGTTTCCGGTTTCCTTATCCCTCTGATTGTCCCCGTGGACGTACCCCTCTGGATTCTGGCCATTTCCGTGGTTTTCGCAGTCATTATAGGCAAGGAAATCTTCGGTGGCACAGGTATGAACATCTGGAACCCCGCCCTTCTGGCCCGCGCCTTCCTCTTCTTCGCATATCCTTCGAAGATGTCGGGCGACCAGGTTTGGGTGGCCGGAATGTCACAGATGGATGGAATATCCGGAGCCACTCCTCTGGCTCAAGCAGTTGCATGTGAACCGTTCCAGTTCTCGAACTGGGATATGTTCACCGGTTTCATTCCCGGTGCTGTCGGAGAGACTTCAGTAATCGCCATTCTTCTGGGAGCCGTCATTCTCCTGTGGACCGGAGTCGCTTCATGGAAAGTGATGTTCTCGTCAATACTCGGAGCCCTCATCATCGGATTCGTCTGCAATGCAGCCGGTCCTGAAGGTTCATACGCAGCCAACGTTCCCGCCTGGCAGCATCTGCTTATGGGTGGATTCATGTTCGGTACCGTCTTTATGGCCACCGACCCCGTAACCGGAGCACAAACAGAAGGAGGCAAGTGGATTTACGGCTTCCTCATAGGAGCCCTGACCATCATCATCAGGGTATTCAACGCGGGTTATCCCGAAGGAATGATGCTCGCCATCCTGCTGATGAACACCTTCGCGCCTCTCATCGACCACTGCGTAATCTCGCGGAACATCAAGAAAAGAATTGCACGAACAAACCAAACCAAATAATACATTAGCGTTATGAATACCAACAGTAACACCTACACTGTAATCTACGCTACCGTATTGGTGGTAGTGGTAGCAGCAGTTCTGGCATTTGTTTCATACACTCTTGCCCCCACCCAGGAGGCCAACAGGCAGAACGAGGTCCGCACACAGCTCCTCGCTTCAGTCGGAATAAAAGACGTGACAGATGCCAAGAAAGCATATGACAAATATTTCACCGACTCATTCCTGGTCAACAGCAAGGGAGAGACGGTAGAAGGGGATGCATTCGCAGTAGCGATGAATCTCAAGGAACAAAATGATAAAATCCGCGTCGGTCTGACCGCTGAGGCCACCCTTCCGGTATTTATCTGCACATTCGACAACGGTTCGAAAGCCCAGGTTTTCGCCGCATACGGAGCAGGTCTATGGGGTCCTATCTGGGGCTACATTTCAGTGGATGCCTCCGATATGAGCACCATCAAGGGTGCCGTTTTCGACCATAAGGGAGAAACCCCGGGCCTCGGTGCTGAAATCGCCCAGCCCTGGTTTACGAACAATTTCATCGGAAAGAAACTTTTCGAAGGTGAACAGTTCACTTCCGTCAAGGTGGTTAAAGGCGGAGCGGCCCCCGATGACATTCACGGAGTGGACGCCATCACAGGAGGCACCATCACCAGCCGTTCTCTCGAAAACACACTTTCCAACTGGCTCACCATCTATCTTCCGTACATCAAGGTACAGAAAAGCAGACTCGAAGTCCTCTGCACCCACGAAGATGATGAATGTTGTGAATGTTGCGAAGGCTGCGACAATTGTCAAACTGAAAAATCAGAGGAGGTAAAGTAATATGGATAAAGAAATCTACAGAAAACCGTTATTTCTGACCAATCCTGTCACAGTCCTCGTGCTGGGTATCTGCTCCGCACTGGCGGTGACCGTTCAGATGAAGGGTGCCTGCATAATGGGACTCTCCGTAATGATAGTCACAGGATTTTCGAGCCTCTTCGCATCACTTCTAAGAAACGGAATACCGAATCGTATCCGCATTATCGTCCAGCTGGTCATCGTGGCACTCTTCGTCATTCTCATCGACCAGTTCCTAAAAGCCTATATGTATGATTTGAGCAAGTCGCTCTCCGTATATGTCGGCCTCATCATCACCAATTGTATCATTATGGGCCGCATCGAGGCTTTCGCCCTCGGGAACAAGCCCTGGCCTTCATTCGTGGACGGAATCGCCAACGGATTCGGATACGCGATGATTCTCATCGTGGTTTCGTTCTTCCGCGAACTCCTCGGTTCAGGCACACTCTTCGGAATCAGCATCATTCCACAGAACTGGTATGAATCAGGATATATGAACAACGGTCTGATGATTCTCCCACCGATGGCACTGATTCTCATCGGCATCATCGTATGGGTACAGCGTTCTATTCAGAAAGATCTTCAGGAAAAATAACAGCACATTTCGATTATGGAATTATTAAATTTATTCGTAAAGTCAGTCTTCATTGACAATATGATTTTCGCATACTTCCTTGGAATGTGTTCATTCCTGGCAGTATCGAAGAATGTCAAGACTGCGACCGGACTGGGGATAGCCGTAACATTCGTTATCCTCATCACACTTCCCGTCAACTATCTTCTCGACAAGTTCGTTCTCTCACCGGGCGCTCTGGCCTGGCTTGGCCCCGACTTCGCGACAGTTGACCTCAGCTTCTTGAGTTTCATCATCTTCATCGCCGTCATCGCGGCCTTCACACAGCTTGTGGAGATGATAGTCGAGAAATTCCTTCCCGCCCTCTATTCATCCCTGGGCATCTATCTGCCTCTGATTGCGGTGAA
>JAZUEO010000008.1:0-3558 GCA_045640205.1 Candidatus Coprenecus sp.
TATTATATTGAGGACAATGTCGATGTCGGCTGATGCGATGGAACCGTCAGCAGTGACTATTCCTTTCTCTGTCAGCAGGAACTCGCTGACGGAAGCGTTGACGGAAATTTTTTTCTTCGGGTATTCACCGGAAACCAGTATGTCATATTTACCCGGCTGGACATTGAAGGAAAGTTTCCCCTCGGAATCGGGAGATTCGATATAGGAGAACGGAGCCGTTTTGTTCGAAAGTTTTATTTCGATTTCTGTCAGGTCAAGTGCGGCTCCGCTCCCTTCCGGTATCACAAGCGATACGTTCACAGTGGCGACAGATTTCAAATCCTCCGCCTGCTTGACGCAGGAGAAGGTGATGGCGCACATTATGGAAGCGCATATCAGAAATCGGGTTTTCATATTCGAAATCATCGTATTGTTATCTTGACTTCCGCACCGAAGTAAATGGGGGTATTGCGGTCTATCGGATAATGAGTAACGGAATTATAGACTCTTCCCCTGAGGTTCAGAAAGTTGTTGGCATAGAACGAGATGGTGACTATCTTTTTGATTTCCTTCGTCAGACGGAGGTTGAGCATCCCGTAGAAGGGATAATTCTGGGAAATGTAATAAGTGGAGGTATTGGTCGTTATAATCAGGTCGCGATATTTCGGGTCGTTCTCCATCTCCTGAGTGAAAGGTATGAGGAGTCCCGAGCGATCCATAATCATAAGGGGATTTACGTATTTCGTGTGCTCAGTGTCATTGAGCGCCTGGATGCCGCTTATTCTCCTGCCCGATTCATCATAGAAATATGGCAATACTTCCCCTCCGAACTCGGACTGGTTCCGCGTTCTGTCCATAAATACCATCTGTGCCGTCAGGGTGATGGCCATTCCTATGGATGGTATGTGGGTTACGAAGCGCACGTTAGCTGAAAGCCTGTCCTTTACCGACCCGGTGGAAGCGGTGGTGCTGCCTCCGTAGATGCCGACATATGGATAGGAACGTCCTCCTGCACTGCCGGAATAGAGCTGCCAGTCGTATTTGCTGTGTCTGGTGGACATATTCATATAGGCTCCGCTGACGCTGATGGTGGTGTTGATGGGTTTTATCCTGGCGAAATCAAGAGTAAATTCCACACCCCATTTGTCGTTCTCGATTCCGTTTACCGGACGTTTGTAGGATATGAATGTGGTGTCTGAAATGGAAGGCACGATGCTTCCGTCAGCCGTAGTAAGCCTTCCGGGTCCGTATCCGAACTGCATACCGGACTTGTAGTATTCGTCCAGCCTTACCACAGAATTATGGCTTCCGTCTTTCCACTCGTAAGCGTATCGATTGTAAACCATAGGGAGAAATTCAGTGACGAAACCGTAACCGTCGGTCATCTTCTCGTTGAAATATACGACAGAACCACGGACCGGTTTGGAATCGAATTCTACACCTGCTTCGATATTTCTGGAACATTGCGGACGGAGGGACCGGTTGACGGTTTCAATGACCTTGGTAGTGATGAGATTCATACCGTATCCCGAAGCGTCGAAGTCGGTATAATTAAATGATACCATATCCTTGTATGCATTTTCGGGGTAGAGATAAATCATCGATGGCATCTTGTAATTCAGTCCCCATCCGCCTCTGATGGATAGTTCGCGAAGTCCTTTTTTCTGTTTCAGGAAAGTATATTTGAGATTTGTTCTCGGTTCGAGACAGTCGAATGACGAGGTGTTCAAACCATTGGCCCAAATGTGATTGAATCGGGCACCCGCTTGGATTTCAAGCGAGGTGGATCCTATGGGCAGAGTGATGTTATCCTCGATGTAGGCAGTGACACGGTGGAGGAAGGGAATGTCCGAATATGACCGGTTCCTGTATGCTGTGGATGCAGATGGGTATGGGGTGCAGCGCGGGTCGAACTGCTTCCCGGAGCCGGTATTGCCGTTAGTCTTCCACTCCGCTCCTATGAGGGCCTTGTTCCTGATGCGGCCGTACTGGCCGAAGAGATTGGCCGTTATGCGTGCCTGTGCATTTATGGGGCGGCCGAAAATTTCCACGTCAGAATAATATTGGGGCTGGGTGAAGAATCCGATTCCTTCGTGGTCGCTTATTTCGGTGGTCGTCGGTGTGTAGCCCGCCGAAGCCTGATATGAACGGTCACGGGAATATTGGTCGCTTATGTCCCCAGAGGCCATATATTCTATGTTGGTAATCCAGGGCTTGTTGATTATCCAGCGGCCGTTGATGTTCAGACGGAGTCCTTTGTCCCTTTCCCTGGCGATTTCGTCGAGATGGAGGTCAGGGTCGGATGAGTTTGTGGCATCAGACCAGTTTCCGTGGAGTTTGACGTTGAACTGGAGTTTTTTGGCGAAAAGATTCGAGTATCCGACCTGGAAATTGAACCTTTTGTATGCGGATGAGGGAGTGCGTATGTCATTGTATGCATAGGCAAAGTCCCCTTCGAAGTTCATCGTCCCTCCCTTTTCTCCAATGGCGAAACCCTTGCCTGCGGATGCCTGTTTCAAGTGCGGGTCGGTTTTCAGCCGCACCTCCCAAGGAGTTACACCTGCTTTTGTCTTGACTACCACTGCTCCGGATGTGAGGTCTCCATAAACTACGGAGGGAATACCTCTGATGACTTCCACGGATTCGATATTGTCCGTCGCTATCTGACGCGTGTCCACTCCGGCTCCGGCTGAAGATGTTGCATTCTGCTCGTTGGCATTGATGGCTGTTCCGGCGGACATAACCTGCAGGTTGGCATCATTGCTGACGGAGGCACCGTCAAGCACGATGGCGGTACCTAAGGCATTTGCATCATTGCTGCCTATATCCCTGATGGAGATGGTATTCATCGTAGTCAGATTCGGATTCTCAGTGATGTTTCCGGGGAGAAGTTGCATCACGTCCTTGAGGCTCGATGGCTGTACGTGTTCTATGGTCTGTTTGGATATTTTGGATGAGGATGTGATTTCACCGCCCTCTTCGGCTGTTACGACCACTTCATCAAGTGTGAGGGACGATGGAAGCATTTTGATTTTCAAGCTGCGTATGTCTTTTTGGATTTCAAAACTGCGTGTGAGAGTTTCATATCCGAGAATTGAGAACTCGAAGGTGAACTTTCCTGCCGGTACTCCCTTGATGTCAAAAAAACCATTGTCATCGGTGAGAGTCCATAATCCGAGCTCTTTGATGACTGCCGTGGCCATATAAACACCCTCTCCGGTAGATGCGTCCAGCACTGTACCGGAAATATCGAACTTACCGTTATCCTGTGCGCGCAGGCTCAGGGTAACGGTAAGTAATATCAGGGCTGATATGAGGCGTTTCATATCAGTTGAGAATTATGAAAATTTTCAAGTGCTATCAGTTATTAATGGTTTAGGTCGCAAATGTACCACAAATTTTCATTCTTCCATCCATAAAGTAATCAACCCCTTCGCAAAAATGAGTTTACGCCAACAAAACAATTGAAGAGCACAATCCTGAAAATTGATGCGGGTTTCCCGCATCAATCAATCTTCGTCAAAGCTGATGTACCTCTCGAAGGTTTTGGCAGATTTGTGAAGTCGGATCGTAGCCATG
>JAZUEO010000009.1:0-5011 GCA_045640205.1 Candidatus Coprenecus sp.
CTGATTTCCGATAGGGCGGATCCTCCAGTGTGTAAGATAATCGACTGTGAGAAGTATCTTTATCAGCAGCGCAAGAAGGCGAAAGAGATGAAGTCCAATGCGAGCAAAGTCATAATCAAGGAGATTCGCTTCGGACCGCAGACGGATGAACACGATTTCCAGTTTAAGCTGAATCATGCTAAAAATTTCCTTCAGGAGGGTTCCAAGGTAAAAGCATATGTCTTTTTCAAGGGACGTTCCATTCTGTTCTCGGAGCAGGGTGAAAAACTTCTATTGCGCTTTGCAGTGGAACTTGAGGAATTCGGGAAGGCGGAACAGATGCCGAAACTGGAAGGGAAGAGGATGATAATGATGCTTTCACCCAACAAAAAGAAATAAGAGGGATGGCTAAGCCGTGAAGGTGATGCCTCCCGTTATTGTATAACTTTAATTATTAAAACAATGCCCAAACTAAAAACCAAATCCGCAGCCAAAAAACGTTTTGTGCTTACCGGAACAGGTAAAGTGAAGAGAAGACACGCTTATCACAGCCACATTCTCACCAAGAAGACGACCAAGCGTAAAAGAAATCTCGGGAAGGTAGCCATCATCGATGCTTGCGATACTCCCAGAGTAAGGGAAATGATTCTCGCTTAATCAGTTCGTCAACGTTCATTAATTTATTGTTTAACTGAATGCACAGCAGAAAAAGTCTCTCGTAAGGGGGGAGCGCTGACATTCCTAAATCAAAAAAGTGCAGTATGCCAAGATCAGTCAATTCGGTGGCCTCAAGAGCACGCCGTAAAAAGATTCTCAAACAGACGCGTGGTAATTTTCTTTCACGCAAGAACGTCTGGACCGTTGCCAAGAATACTTGGGAGAAAGGTTTGACTTATGCCTACAGCGGCCGTAAACAGAAAAAAGGTAATTTCCGTTCATTGTGGATTCAGCGTATCAACGCTGCAGCCCGTCAGCACGGTATGAGTTATTCTCAGTTTATCGGAGCTCTCGGAAAACAGAATATCGGTTTGAACCGCAAGGTTCTTGCCGACCTCGCTATGAACAATCCTCAGGCATTTGAAGCTATTATAAATTCTGTAAAATAGTTTTCAGCAGAGCTAGTAAGTAATGAAGTTCTGGCAGAACAAGTGGTTTAAATTCGGCTTCTGGGCCCTGCTTTACATCCTTTGGGTGATATGGCTCGGAAACTTCTGGTGGATGATAGGTCTGGCAGTGGTTTTCGATTTGCATATAACGAAAAAGGTCAAGTGGGCTTTCTGGAAGAAGGAGTATAAAGATGGGGAAGCACATGCGACGTGGAATGAATGGCTGGATGCTATTATTTTCGCGGTAATCGTGGTGACTTTCATCAATATTTTCTTCATCCAGGCATATCAGATTCCTTCATCATCGATGGAGAAGACTTTGATGACCGGAGACCATCTGTTCGTGTCAAAACTGGCATACGGTCCAAAATTACCTGAGCGTCCGCTTTCAATGCCCTTTATGCATAACGTTTTTCCGGGTACGCAGGTCAAATGTTATTCCGATTTCATTAAAAAAGGATACAAGAGACTTGCAGGTTTCGGAAAGGTTGAGAGGGATGACATCGTGGTATTCGGTTTTCCTGATGGGGATACAGTTCTTTCCAAAATACCGATGGAAGATTATTACACACATTCGCGTATTGAAGGAAGAGAGTATACTATAGAGACTTACGGTCCTGTTCTGGTCCGTCCGGTGGACAAGAAGGATAATTATGTCAAACGTTGCGTCGCGATAGCCGGCGATACCGTTTCGGTGGTGAACGGACAGGTTATAGTCAATGGGGTACCTCAGAAATCTTTTCCGGGTATACAGATGACCTATTCGGTTCGTACCACAGGTCAGCCCATAAATCAGAAGATTCTTCAGGACCTGGGCCTGAATCCTTCGGATTATTGGTTTGATTCCAGAATGCCGGGTTATCCTTATCTTCCTCTCAGCGCTGCGGATGTCGAGATTCTTTCGAAACTTCCGATAGTGGCGGAAATGGTTCCGAACATTGACGTTTTTCCTCCGGATTATCCGGACTCCCAGTCGATGCTGTTTCCTTTCTCTTCTTCATTCCAATGGACGAGGGATAACTACGGACCGCTTTGGATTCCCGCGAAGGGTTCCTCAGTAAAACTTACGTCTGAAAACATTCCGCTTTACCGAAGAATAATATCCGTTTATGAAGGACACGAACTTATAGAATCCGGAGACGGTTTCTTCATTGACGGTGAACGCGTGGAGACTTATACATTCGGTCAGGACTATTACTTTATGATGGGTGACAACCGACACAATTCCCTTGACTCCCGTTACTGGGGATTCGTTCCGGAGAATCACATCGTAGGAAAACCTTGGGTAATATGGTTCTCAAATGACAAGAACTCGTCATTCCCCAGAAATGTCAGATGGCGTCGGATGTTCAAGTTTATATAAAAAGATTTGCAAATAAAAAAAATATTGGGGATATTTGCACCCCTAATAATTGAATAATTAAATAATTACATACAAAAATGGCAAGAGTTTGTCAAGTTACTGGAAAGAAGAGAGTAATCGGAAACAATGTTTCCCACTCAAAGCGTCGCACCAAACGCGAGTTTGCTCCCAATCTCAAGACCAAACGTTTTTGGCTTGAAGAAGAAAAGAGGTTTGTTACCCTCAAAGTTTCAGCTGCAGGAATGAGAACTATAAATAAAAACGGTCTCGCAGCCGTGCTCAGGTCCGCGCAGGAAAAAGGTCTTATCGACATTTATTAATAAGGAGGATACATTATGGCAAAGAAAGCTAAAGGCAACAGAGTTCAGGTGATTCTCGAGTGCACCGAACAGAAGGAAAGCGGAGTTGCAGGTATCTCCCGCTACATTACCACCAAGAATAAAAAGAACACTACGGAGAGACTCGAACGTAGGAAATATAATCCTTACTTGAAGAGAGTAACCGTTCACAAAGAGATTAAATAAGGTAGAGTTATGGCAAAGAAAGCAGTTGCAACATTCGCCGGGGACAGAAATACCCGCAAGTTCGTCAAATGCATCCGTATGGAACGCAGCGAAAAAACCGGTGCATACTTCTTCAAAGAAGATCTCGTTCCCGCTGAAGAGGCAAAAGATTATTTCAAGAAATAATCAGTCTCGGACAATGATATTACCTCAGGCTCTTCGAAGTGCCTGAGGTTTTTTTTCTGATGGATTTTGTATAAATTCGCGAGTTTTAAAATTCAATCACAATGAGCGATTTTACGTTGGTAGAAAAAATCAAGGGACTTCAAAGCAAGTTTGAAAATCTGTCAAAGCAGTTGGCCGATCCCGATTTGATGTCCGATATGAAGAAGTTCGTACAGCTGAACAAGGAGTACAAGGAACTTGAACCCATTATGGTGGAAGGAGGTAAGTATTGTAAAATCGTTGACGATTTGATAGCTGCCAAGGATATCCTTTCCAATGAGAAGGATGAGGAACTTCGTGAAATGGCCAAGGAGGAAGTGGTGGAACTTGAAGGTAAAATTCCTGCTATGGAGGAGAATATCAAACTTCTACTGATTCCAAAGGATCCTCAGGATGATAAAAATGCTATGGTGGAAATCAGGGGCGGTACAGGTGGTGACGAGGCTGCGATATTCGCCGGAGACCTTTTCAGAATGTATGCGAAGTTCTGTGAGGCCAAGGGATGGAAAATAGAAATCAATTCCCAGAATGAGGGTGTGGCTGGAGGTTTCAAGGAAATTATATTCAAGGTGGCCGGGCAGGGTGTTTATGGGGTATTCAAATATGAAAGCGGCGTTCACCGTGTTCAGCGTGTGCCGCAGACGGAAACGCAGGGAAGAGTGCATACCTCGGCCGCGTCTGTGGTGGTTCTGCCGGAGGCTGATGAATTCGATGTGGAACTGAATATGAACGATATCAGAAAGGATACCTTCTGTTCGTCCGGTCCGGGCGGTCAGTCCGTGAATACGACATATTCCGCTATACGCCTGACACATATCCCTACCGGACTCGTGGTCCAGTGTCAGGATGAAAAATCCCAGTTGAAAAACTTCGACAAGGCTTTGAACGAGCTCAGGACACGTCTATATAATATGGAATACGAAAAGTATCTGAACGAGATGTCCAAAAAGCGCAAGACTATGGTTTCTACCGGAGACCGTTCAGCCAAAATCCGAACATATAACTATCCTCAGTCACGTGTTACCGACCATCGCATAAATTATACAATGTATAATCTTCCGGTCTTTATGGATGGCGATATTCAGGAGGTCATAGACCAGCTTCAAATCGCTGAGAATGCAGAGCGGCTGAAGGCAGAAGAATAAAGTGAAATTATTTTTGCAGAATAAATAAAACGATTTATATTTGCAGTCCCAAACCGGAACGCAGTTCCGGTGAGCGCGGAACCGAATGCCCAGATGGTGAAATTGGTAGACACGCTACTTTGAGGGGGTAGTGGCCGTTTTTGGCTGTGCAAGTTCGAGTCTTGTTCTGGGCACAAAGGGTAATTGATTATGAATCAGTTGCCCTTTTTATATGACACATTCTTTATTGTTAGGTATTTTGACTTTGATAACGGGTGTATGTTCTGATTATTGGGGACATACCTGGATTACCCGTGGCAATGATAAGGTTTATGCACTACGCAGTCTTGACGACAGTTCTTCCCTGATGGTATATTCCGGAAAGGAAATTAAGGAGAACGCATTGGTCGGGGAATTCAAAACCCCCGGGCGTCAATCCTGCCATATCACCCTATTGGACAGGCAGGCGGTAGTCTCTGATTACTCTTCGGGAACTCTCACTCTTTTCGATTTGAATGCGGATGGCAGACCTTGTGAAAAAGTCAGAATTATCCCATTTGAACAGAATTCCCATATACATTCATCGTGGATTTCTCCCGAGGGTAGTTCTGTGGTGGTGGTTGATTTGGGAACAAGCCGCATTTATAAATTCAAAATCACGGATGGCCGCTTGGCGGAGAATGAATATGAAATTTTCCAACTTCCCCAAGG
>JAZUEO010000010.1:0-3086 GCA_045640205.1 Candidatus Coprenecus sp.
TGGACCAGAACCCGATAGGCAGGAGTGCAAGATCGAACCCTGTAACCTATCTGAAAGTGTATGACGATATACGGAAGTTGTATTCCGAACAGCCTTATGCCAAACTGAACAGATACGGACATTCTCATTTCTCATTCAATATCGACGGTGGACGCTGTCCGGAGTGTCAGGGCGATGGAACTGTCAAGATTCCGATGCAGTTTATGGCGGACATCGTGATGACCTGCGAGTCCTGCGGAGGAAAGAGATTTCTTCCGGACATCCTGGAGGTGAAATATCGTGGGTTGGATATAAGTCAGGTCCTGGATTTGAGCGTGGATGAGGCTATCGAATTCTTCTCCGGCGGCGATGTGCCCGGATGTACTCCAAAGCCCCTTGCTCTGACCGGACAGGAACAGCCGCTTACTGTCTCCGATACACTTTCCCGAAAAATAGCCGAAGGACTGCGGCCGCTTCATGACGTGGGACTTGGATACGTGAAGCTGGGGCAGAGCAGCAGCACCCTTTCGGGGGGAGAGAGCCAGAGGGTGAAACTGGCCTCTTTCCTGGGTAAGGAATTGCCCTCGGGGCGGAAAGGGAAAATTCTCTTCATTTTCGATGAACCTACCACCGGGCTTCATTTTGACGATATCGAAAAGCTGCTTAAGTCATTCAACGCCCTCTTGGAAAAAGGGCATACGATAATAGTCGTGGAGCATAATCCATATGTCATCGCCGCCGCTGACCATATAATAGAACTCGGTCCAGAAGGGGGGAGCGGTGGAGGATATCTGCTTCGCGGATAATGGTTCGGGACAATACTTTTTGATTACTATGGCTACTATTGAAGATATTCTGAAATTTTACAATCCCGAGCAGCAGGAACGGATACGCTTTGCTTATGACGTAGCAGACAAAGCTCTGGCCGGCAAAGTGAGGGAGAACGGTCATCCTTTTATCGAGCATCCTCTCGGAACGGCTTCGATTCTGGCAGGTTCTCTACAGTACGATGCCATAATGGCTGTGTTTCTGCATGAGGCCATCCGTTTCGATGGTGGGGCGGCGCAGCTGCCATCAACTGCGTTTCCTCCCGAGGTATGGAAGATGGCCGAAGCCCTGAATCACATAGCTGCCATCAAACCTAAGGATACGCATCTTGAGGCGGAGAATTACAAACGCTTGATAGTCAATTATTCGAAGGACCCGAGGGTGATTGTTGTGAAACTTGCCGACAGGCTTGACGTGATGCGGAACGTGAAACTTCTTCCAAGAACTTCCTTCGAGCGGAAGGTGACAGAGACCATACTGCTCTATGTTCCTCTGGCTCATCAGCTTGGCTTGTATAAAATCAAAAGCGAACTGGAGGATATATATTTCAAGTGTGCGGAGCCGGAGCGATACCGTGAAATAACAAATCTGCTTAAGGCCACTGAACGTGACCGCGAAAAACTGACTGAGTCCTTCATCAAGCCCTTGAGCGAACGGCTTGCCGCGGCAGGGATAAAGGCGAAGCTGAAGAGCAGGACGAAAACGGCGTATTCCATTTACAGAAAGATGCATAAGCAGGGAGTGCCTTTCTCACAGGTGTATGATATTCTGGCCATACGCATCATCATAGACTGCCCCCTTGACGAGGAGAAGGATATGTGCTGGAGGGCTTATTCTCTCGTGACTGAGGAATATACGCCCGACACGGGCAGGCTTAGGGACTGGATTACAAATCCCAAGAAGAACGGTTACGAATCGCTTCACATAACGGTCAGTGATGATAACGGTTCCTGTGTCGAGATTCAGATAAGAACGGAAAGAATGGATATCGTGGCGGAGAACGGTATGGCTTCACACTGGTCTTACAAGGGGCTGAAGAGGGAGGGGGAACTGACCGACTGGCTTACCGTCGTCAGACATAATATGGAGTCTTCGGACTCTAATGATTATGAAAATCCCGTAGGGGTGATGAAGAATGAAGTTTTCGTGTTTACTCCTGATGGAGAACTGCGCAGACTTCCCGCTGATGCCTGCATACTCGACTTCGCTTTCGACATTCATTCGAATCTGGGGCTTCGTTGCTCGGGAGCACTGGTGGACGGAAAACCGGCATCCATAAAGGACAGGATGAAGACCGGTTCCGTCATATCCATCATCACTTCCAAGAACCAGAAACCGTCGGCCGACTGGTTGAATTATGTGGTGACTTCCAAGGCCAGAAGTAAAATCCGTCAGAGACTCCGTGAGGAGGAACTGACCAAAGTGACTGCCGGTAAGGAGCTGCTGGATCGTCGTCTGAAAAATTGGAAACTGGAACTTTCTGATGAAAATCTGGCTGCCCTGTGCAAGAAATACAAGCTCAAGACCATCCACGAATTCTTCGCCGCCGTAGCGGATGAAAAAATCGATGTGATGGATGTCAAGGATTACCTTACCCATAAGGAAGAAAGCCCTCTTGCACCTGAACAGAAAAAACACTCCGACCGCATCGATGAGTCTGACGCTAAGGGTGATTATCTGGTCATAGACGGCCATCTGGGTAATATAGGATACAAGATGGCCAAGTGCTGCAATCCTATTTACGGAGATGAAGTGTTCGGATTCGTCAGTATCAAGGAAGGAATCAAGATTCACAGGATGTCCTGTCCCAATGCGGCCCGTCTGATAGAAACTTACCCTTATCGCATACAAAAGGTCCGCTGGCGTGAGAATGCGGTCAACGGTAAGTTCCAGACTTCACTGAAAGTCATCGTGGAGGAGGCATCGGTCTATGCGTCAGTTCTTACTGCGGTGAATGCCTTTATGGTCGCTCTCCGTTCCTCTTCGCTTGTCCCGCGCACAGGGCGCAATTCCTCCGAATTCGAGGTTCGTATCCAGCTTCTGGTCTCTTCGAATGAGCAGTTGGATAAGATACTTTCGGCTCTCAAAAGGACCCGCGGCGTGATTTCCGCGGTCAAAGTCGCCGAGTGATATGGTTTCGTCCGGTTTCAGTCTCCAGTGTGAAGAAGTCTTACCGGTCCTATCATACCGGCGCGGGGATTACCTTTGTAAGGAGAAGGGTTGCTGGCGCAATGGTTTGCCAGCGAGCTGTACACGAGAACTGAAACGGTGTTTTCCCC
>JAZUEO010000011.1:0-5209 GCA_045640205.1 Candidatus Coprenecus sp.
CACGAGCTGCTGCCCTTCCAGAGTGGCGGCATACATAGTTTCGATGGAAGCATCGGAACGGGTAACGGTAAAAGTTTTGAAAGTTGAAGGGACTTCATCCGATGTATTGCCAGCATTCTTGCAAGAAAGGAGACAAGTCACGGACACTAGAACTGGTAAAAAGAAAAGCTTATTCATGAAATGCAAGATAGGAACCTACAAAAATACCCAAAATTCTCAAACTTACATCTTTTTACGGATATCTTGTGATATCATTTTTGTCAATATTGCACTCAAGATATAAAGTCCGGCAAGAATCCAGGCCACTCCGCTATAACCGAGTGGAGCACGAAAAATTTTGACGATAAGAGGGCCTGTCACAGCAGCCAGACCTGTCCCAAGATTCAGGACAGACACAGCGGCACCCTTGTCCTTCTCCACCAGTGAAGGTATGAGGGCGGAAAGAGGAACGTATCCTGCCAGCATTATGCACCACAGAATGCCACACAAAAGGATGAACCAGAACTCATTGCACAGCTGCGGAGAATAATAGAACAACAACACGGTAACAGCACACCCCACGCCGCCGAACCAGATAACGGTTCTGCCCCAGCCGAATCTGTCCCCCACGATACCGAAGATAAGGTTGAACACTATGTTGAAAATGAATATGCTGCCCCAAATGGAAGCCCATTGCACATCAGAGACTCCGTATTCGTCCATATAAAGAGGCATAAACACTATGAAAGCGAACTGGGAGGTGGAATTGATTATTTTCACTATCCCCCCTGTCAACACCTTGGGTTCGCGCGCCACAATGCCAAATCCCCGAAAAAGTTCCGAAATCCTGCCGCCTTGTTTTCTTTCATCACTATCTGCACTGAAAAGGTTCGTACAGTCACTTTTGTTCAGCCACAGGGCAAACACGGCACCGATGGTGGCGAATACGGCCGCAGATGCAAGAGTAGCAGTAACTCCGATGCTGTTTTTGGCCAAAATGACGTAATAAGCTCCGAACACATTGAGGCCTCCGGTAAAGACAAACCAAAACCAGCCCTGCGCAGAACTCAGTTTTGACTTTTCCACCCTGTATGTTATCCACACTATAAAGGTATATGCGAACAAGGGATATCCGAATCCCTTGACAGAATAGGTGGTCAGCAGTATCAGATAGTCACCGCTGGACACTCCCCAGAACGCGAAAGACAATACTCCCGTCAAATACAGAAAATAACCGGTCAGCATCGTTCTCCTTATACCGTATGTCTGGGCGATTACCCCCGAAAGGCAGGATGACAGGGCCACGGTAAAGCCATAAACTGAATACAACGTGGCCGGATCCATACCTTGGGAATCCATATAAATGCTGAGCCAGGTCTGCTCGATGCCTTCACCCGTCATAAAGACGAGTATGCCTGCGAAGCCCCATACAAGACTCCCTGGCAGTCCGAGAAATGAAAACCCGGTTTTAGACATAAGTATCAGAGTCTGTATTCCTGAGGCAGTGTAAGAATTTCACCGCGATGCATAGCCTCGTCACCCAAAAGTGAGAATGCGGAAGCATAATAGGCCTCTTCCAGTATTTTTTCCGGCTGACGACGGGTAATAACACTGCGACAGAATGCCTGCATTATCTCTACAGAGCCGTCTCCCTGAGCTTCAGGCATAATGGCAAGTCCCGTATCTGATGATGCCGTCTCGGCATTCCAGCTGGTTCCAGCGAAAACTGCATTGGAGAATATACCTGCTTCGATGTCGGCTATCATCTGTTCGATACCGCTTTTTACGGGCGGCGTCTCTAAATAGATTCTGGAAGCAGGAAGGTCGATGGTGGCTTCCTTGCAAAGAATCTGTTCTCCCATCCCGAAATGCTTGTTGGATATTACCGATTCGAACGTCATATTCACTCCATTCGGGAAGGTGTAAATGACAGCCACACTATCATACACTTCGCGTCCGTCCTTCCAATAAATTATGGAACCGGAGCCTGTCACTTTTTCAGGGTACATATTCAATGCACAAGTACCATTCTGTAATTGATGACAAGCCAGTTCCGTCATCATTCCGTGAGAATATTCCCTATACAGTCTCCAGTTTATCTGACGCTCAAGTTCCGGAGACGGAACCGGTCTTCTCCAGTCGGCATTCCGGAACCAGTAATTCCTGATATTCACCACCGGGCCGTATTTCCCGCTTCTGACCTGTTCCATCGCCAGAAGATATTTGGGATCAAAAAGACGCTGCTGTCCTATAAAGAAAATCTGTCCTGAACGAATCCCCTTCTGATACATATCATAGCAGTCTGCTATACTGTGAGCCATAGCTTTTTCACAGAATACATCCTTCCCGGCTTCGAAAGCATCCAAAGTCACCCGGTAATGAAGATGAAGAGGCGTAGTCACGATAACTGCATCCACTGACTTATCCTCAAGCAGTTTGTGATAATCGTCATAAAGTTTCGCTCCGGGAACCATTTCTGCAGCCGCGGTCAGATTGACATCATAGATATCACAAAGTGCCACTATCTGACCTTCCGGAACGAAATTCAGAATATTGGTCATATGGTACTGTCCACGGGAACCGGTACCGATAACGCCCAAATGCACTTTTTCCGAAGTAATTCCCTGTTCCTTTCCTGCCTTGCAAGACTGTATCCATGGGAATGATGCCAAAACGGCGGAGGCCATTCCGAATTCGCCAAGAGCCTCCAAAAACGAACGTCTTCCTATTTTTTCAGACATAGTCAATATACTTTAACGGCCTCATATCCACTGAAAGAGGCCAGAATGTTTTCATATTCACTCTCTGGAGCGGCATATAACGCCGTAGAGAGAATTTCACATATAAGCGCAGACTTTCCGGTCACCCCCAGGTCATAATTTTTAACTGCTGACTTTCCGTCTAGAGGATTCACTATATGACTCTTCCCCGACAGTCCGTTTCCCGATATCGAAAGAGCGCTATCCCTGAGACGGATTACCATCTCCGGATTCCGCTGCGGAGAAACCTTCCAATGTTCCCCGAACGGATGGGTTCCCAATGCCGCCACGGAACTGTTTCCGAAATTCAGCAGCGCGGAACTCACAGCTGCATCACGAAGCATCTGCCTCGCTTTTTCCAACGCATATCCCTTGGCATATCCGCCGAAATCCAGCATAACTTCCGGTGCACTCCGCGTTACAGAATGGTCCGAAGGAATGCATCTGTATGCCGGTCGTTCTCCGAATGAGGAGAGTGCGGCAATATCAAAATACCCCTTGGTTTCCTTGCGCATAGTTTCGCACAATTCCAAAGCGAAATAAAGCGTCTCCCCCACTTTCATGGAGCCTTCGGCCATATTCAATCCGGTCACGGGACTCTCCGGCAGATGGCGGCTGAACAGCTTCTCCTCTTCCCTTATCACTTGCTCCACACCTGCGGCAATAGCTTCCGCCTCCTGTCTGTCGTGATGGACGAACAGAATTTCCATCAGGGTATGCATCGCCTTGAAGGAAGCGAATGCTAACGGCGTCCCACTATTTTTCGTACTATACCGGAACAAAGCAGAAACAGAAGTCTAAGCAGCCATTGAACTGCATAAATGATGACAGTCAGAATAAGAACAAACCCTATCTGTGAGAAAAGTTCCGTCCAGGGAGTTTCGTATTTGATGATAGAGAAAAGGTTTACCAGTTCCGCAATTGCGAAACTGGCAAACAAGATATAAAGTTCCAGACGCACACGCCTGCCTGTAATGACGATATCCTTCATTAAAGTTCCGCCTTATAGAATTCTTCCCAACCTGCACGTGGAGTAGGTCCCCACAGAAGCTGATTGGCTACAGGGTCATTCGTTATCTGTTTCGTTTCACGGTCGAAGAGAATCTTATGACCGGTCCACTGCGCGATTACGCCAAGGCAGAACACCTGACTCAGAGGTGCTGATACAGAGAATCTGGAATGAGCTTCCTCCTTACCTGCGATGGCGAGCAGGAAGTTCTCGTAATGGTTCGAATGAGTTTCGGGGTATTCCGGGAGCTTGCCCTCCCACTTGTCAGCTTCGGGACCGGGAATCATCGACAGAGTACTTCCGTGAGAACCACCTTTGAGAATAAGACCGCTCTTCATATAGATTTCCTTGCCCGGGTTCAGACTTACGGGCTGAATTTTTCCGCCGGCTACAGTAGGAATATTGGGGTCGATTTCCGAAACACCGTATCCTTCGGGAACGGGAGGAATGTTATCCAGACCGTCATACCAGTCGATATCCATCGCTGGCATGCCGTTTCTCTCGGGGAATCTGAACTTCAAAGTCGTGGACATAGGATAGAAGAAGGGATTATGGTCTTTAAGGAGAACAGGATCCACTTCGTATGGGAGTCCAAGTTCCAGAAATTCGTGACAAGTGTCTATCAGATGTGCACCCCAGTCTCCCAAAGCACCCATACCAAGTTCATACCAGCAGCGCCACTGTCCACGATGATAGTCATCGTGATATTCACGTGGATGTGACTGCATAAGCCATACATCCCAGTCCATAGTTTCAGGCAGCGCTTGTCCTGCAGGATAAGAAGTAATCTTCGGGTTCCACTTGTGCCAACGGCGGGAACTGTTCATATGGGCGGTTACGGATGTAACATCCTTGATAATGCCGGCATCCTTCCATGCTTTGAACTGATAATAATTACCCTCGGAATGTCCCTGATTACCCATCTGGGTTACTACACCATATTTTTTTTCGGCAGCCATCAGCAGTTCGCATTCGGTAAAAGTACGGGCCAGCGGTTTCTCCACATAAACGTGGAAACCGTATCTCATGGCGGCTATACAAATGGCGAAGTGAGAAAAATCAGGAGTAGCGATGCAGACAGCTTCTATTTTATCCTTTAGTTCCTCGAACATAATGCGGAAATCCTTGTAACGGGGAACGTTCGGATATGCATCCATCACCTTCTTCGTATGTTCCGCACCCATATCCACATCACAAAGGCCGACTACGTTTATCATTCCGGTTGCCTCGAAGCACTCGAAATCCTCTCCTCCACGGAATCCGATGCCGACAAAAGCCATATTCACCTTACCGTCAGGAGACGATATTTTCTTGGGACCTGCATATTTCCCGGAGGGTTTATCACCGCATCCGGCCAGAATCGCGGGAGCCACTGCCACTGCGGCTGTCCCGGCAGCTGCAGTCTTCAGGAAACTTCTTCGTGAAAAAGTCTTTTTCATAACACTGATATTTCTTTATTCCA
>JAZUEO010000012.1:0-7918 GCA_045640205.1 Candidatus Coprenecus sp.
TCTTCGACTCTCTGGCGCTTTTGTCGAACCTGTCGAGACAAAGGTATAAATAATTCAGTTCAACGCCCATATCCTCGCCGGTAATTTTGTCACGGAGTCTGAATTCCCGGATGTAAGGAGCCTTGTGTCGGCCTTCATCAGGCCCCGTAGGAAGTTCAACATATTGTTGTATCCGACCTTAGGTCCGAAGATGAGCTTGAAGCAAGTGTCATCGAGAGGATTAATGAAGATGTGTTCCATACGCCGCACAGTCTTTGAACGTTGAACTCACCTCCCCTTTTGTCCTTGATCGCTTTTCCCGATTGCAAATTGCCATCTGATTCTGAATAGCCCGAGGCCGCAACAAAGTATTTGTTGTGCTAATTTTTATTATTATTGGTGTGTTTTAGCAGAATAAGATTTTTTATCGTGCGGAATCCTGAATAATAATTATATTTGTAGCGAAAAAAAAACATATGGTCGGAAGAATTAAGGAAACACGACAGCTGGAAAAGCTGTACCAAAGCAGGAATTCAGAATTTGTCGCAGTCTATGGACGTAGACGCGTGGGGAAGACATATCTGATAAAAGAAGTATTCAAGGAAAGAATGACATTCTGGCATACAGGCATATCCCCATATGACAGAGAGAAGAAGAATCTGATGCACGATCAGCTAACAGCCTTCCATTACAACCTGATGCGCTATGGTTTGGATAATGTAATGCCACCGAAGGACTGGTTTGAGGCGTTTCATATGCTCTCGATGCTTGTGGGGTCGAAGGAAGGGACCGAAAAGAAGGTTATCTTCATAGATGAGATGCCTTGGATGGATACGGCTCGGGCGAGGTTTATCCCTGCGCTGGAGAATTTCTTCAATGACTGGGCATCGAAAAGGAATGATATCCTTCTTATCGTATGTGGCAGTGCAACCTCATGGATAAAGGACAAACTTATCCATAGCAAGGGTGGCCTGTACAGAAGATTGACAGACACAATACATCTGGAACCGTTTAAACTTTCAGAATGTCGCGAGTTCTACAAAGCCAACGGGGTGGTTCTGGCAGACTATGATGTTGCCCAGAGCTACATGGTCTTTGGGGGGATCCCATACTATATGAACTTTGTGGATGGCGAATACAGTCTGGTTCAGAACATAGACAGGATATTCTTCTGCAAGAATGCGAAGCTTGAGGACGAGTTTGATCTTCTATTCGGTTCCTTATTCTCTGAGCCTGAGCAGTACAAGGCAATAGTGAAACTACTCGCGAAGCGACACGGAGGCTTCACCCGTTCCGAGATATCGGAAAAGGCCGGCCTGCCCAATGGAGGAGGTCTGACCGAACAGCTCAAGGCTCTTGAGGCCAGCAATTTCATAATGCGGTATGTCCCGTTCGGAGAAAAAAAGAACGCTGTCCATTACAGACTTTGTGATAATTTCTGTCGGTTCTGGCTGACATTTAAGGAAAGCGGACATAATGATGATCAGGATTTTTGGTTACATAACAGTAATTCTCCGGTCTTGAATATATGGAGAGGTTTTGCGTTCGAGGAGCTTTGCATGAACCACGTAGTTGAAATCAAGAGGGCTCTCGGTATTGGCGGAGTGGCTGCAACTGTTTCTTCGTATGCAATAAAGGGTGATGACTCAAAACAGGGATCACAAATAGACATGGTGATTGACCGGGCTGACAATGTCGTGAACCTTTGTGAAATGAAGTTTTATAACGAAGAATTCAGGGTGAACAAGGAATACAGTGCTAAGTTGATACATAGAATGAACTCCGTGTCCGAATTGCTCCCGAAAAGAAAAGTTGTCAGAATGACGCTGGTGACATCTGAAGGACTTGCCCGCAACGAATACAGCAGCATCTTCCAGAATACCGTCACACTTGCTGACCTTATGGTTTTTCCTGTTTGACCGGAACACAGCAGTCTGAAAAGCATCCGTCAGCAGGGCTTTGCCGAAGGCGTCACGCAGCCCTTGATGACGGATGCTTTCAGGCTGTTTTCAGCCCGTTACGGCTGCTGGCAAGGGACTTCAGACCGGTACGCACTTGTCGGCAGGTCTGAACCTTTGAACGCTTTCCGGATGGTTCTTGGTCGCTTCCCGTGCGTGGAAAGCCCTGATTTGCGCACGGAAGCCAGACTTCCCGGCATCTGAGTTCTTCTTTCCGGAACCGCGAAGATTCGAGAAAAAAGAGAACGAATTGAAAACATATCAGGAAAAATGGTTATTTTTACTGCATAATGCGAAGTTCCTTTCGGTCACATAATCAATGTTATGCTTTTTCTATAATATTATTCGTGAACCATTTCAAAACGGATTCTAAATATGAATACTTTCGGACAGAAATTCAGAGTCAGCGTTTTCGGAGAATCACATGGACAGGTGGTCGGAGTGAGCATCGATGGTGTAAAACCGGGCTTGTCGCTGAGTGCCGATGACTTCTCGGATGATCTGAAGCGTCGCCGTCCGGCCGCTTCAGGAACCACCTCCCGTCACGAGAAAGATATTCCCAAAATTATTTCAGGTGTTTGTGACGGACATACTACAGGTGCACCTTTGACGGTAATATTCGAGAATGATGATACCAGAAATGCGGATTATGAGACTTTCAGGCGGATTCCCAGACCCGGACACGCTGATTTCAGTTCCTCAGTCAAATTTCGCGGATTCAATGATATACGGGGGGGAGGTCACTCTTCAGGTAGGATGACTCTCGCACTCGTAGCTGCCGGAACTGTGGCGAAGAAGATGCTTTCTCCCGGAATTTCCATCAATGCTTCTCTCGTGGAGGTCGGCGGAGTGAAAGCCCCTGAAGTTTCTTCCGGAGAGTGGTACTCGGAAATAATAGAGAAGGCGAAGGCGGAAGGGGATTCCGTCGGAGGAATCATCGAATGTGTCTGTCAGGGAGTACCGGCCGGGGTTGGAGAACCTTTTTTCGATTCGGTCGAATCTGTGATATCCCATTTGGTGTTTTCCATTCCCGGTATCAGGGGAATAGAGTTCGGGGACGGTTTTGCCGCCTCCGGAATGAGAGGATCCCGGCACAATGACCCCATCATAGATAAGAATGGAACTACATCCCGAAACGGGGCCGGAGGCATTAATGGCGGTATCACCAATGGCAATGACATCATTTTCCGTGTGGCTGTCAAACCGACATCCAGCATCCCTGCCCTTCAGGAGAGTTTCAATTTTGAAACGGGAAGGATGGAAAGCTTTTCCATCAAGGGCCGTCACGATACCTGTATCGCACTTCGCTGCAGTGTAGTGGTAGAGGCGGTCGCAGCCATAGCGCTGGCATCGTTATAGATACATATCAATGACTATACAATAATGAAAAGAAACGTATTTTCAATTCTTGTGCTCATCGGAGCATTGCTTGCAGTATCTTGCAGCCGGAATACCAGAGTATGTATTTATGGCGGCAGTTCCGCTTGTGTGACAGCTGCTTATGCTGCTGCTCAGAAAGGATGCGACGTGACTGTTATCTGCCCTGACGTCACGATTGGAGGAATGACGACCGGGGGGCTTGGCCAGACCGATATCGGAAACAAGAAAGCGGTGATAGGACTTGCTAGGCAGTTCTATCGTAAACTCGGAGAGTATTACGGTACACCGGAGCAGTGGACATTCGAACCGCACGTAGCAGAAAATATTCTGATGCAATATCTGGATAATCCGAAAATCAAGTTGATGCAGGGCTACTATCTGAATTCGGTAGAAAAGAAGGGTACACGCATCAAATCCATCACTTGTGAGACTAAATCCGGAGAATCGGTTACGATTAATGCAGAGCAGTTTATAGATTGCACTTATGAAGGGGATTTGATGGCAATGGCAGGAGTCAGATATGCCGTCGGCAGGGAGGACAGCAGCGTTTATGGGGAGACGTGTAACGGCTCGCATATCAGTATTTATCATCAGTTCCGTGATGGCATCGATCCTTTCGTCATAAAAGGAGACCCGGACAGCGGTCTGCTTTGGGGAATTCAAGACTGGAAACTCAAGGCACCCGGAGCGGGTGACAAGTACGAACAGGCATATAACTACCGCCTGTGTCTTTCCTGTGACCCTGACAACCTGATTCCTTTTTCCAGACCTGAAAATTATGATTCGACCAAATATGAGCTTCTCGTACGTGTATTTGAATCGGACCCTGAACCGAGATTGAGCGAATACTTCATTTGGAGCCTTATGCCAAACAACAAGACGGATGTCAATAACAGGGGTCCCTTCTCAACCGATATGATAGGAATGAATCACGATTATCCTGATGCAGACTGGGAAGAGAGGGAAAAGATTATCCAAGCGCATAAGGACTACACCCTGGGACTGATGTATTTCTATGTCTCTGATCCGAGAGTTCCTGAAGTGCTTCAGAATGAAATCAGAAAATGGGGTTGGGCTAAGGATGAATATGTCCGCACGGGACATTTTACCCACCAGCTTTATGTTCGTGAAGCGAGACGCCTTATAGGTGAGTATGTCGCCACTCAGGCGGACTGTGAAGGCAAGGCCGATATTGCGGACGGAATCGGATATGCCGCGTATCAGATGGATTCGCATAACTGCGAGCGCATCGTCGTGGAAAAGGATGGCAAACTTATGGTTAAAAATGAGGGGGACGTTGAAGTCGGTGGCGGCAGTCCTTATCCCATATCCTATCGCAGCCTGACACCAAAGCGTGAAGAATGTACAAATCTTCTCGTTCCGGTCTGCATATCCTCAAGTCACATTGCATTCGGTTCCATCAGGATGGAACCCGTGTTCCTCGGTATGGGACAATCCTGCGGACTTGCCGCGGCATTCGCCGGCAGGGGAAACGTTCAGGATGTGGATGTTACGAGAATTCAGGAAGTTTTGGTCAATGACCCGTATATGGACGGGCAGGGCGCTGTCACACCGGTCGATGCGCAAATCGACGAAAATGACAGACCGATGGTCATTAATCCGGAACTTGTAAAATAAGATGGCTCTTATCCTGCTTTTCGCAGGCAGCCTTGTACCGCCAGATGGTTATCTGGCAGTTTTCCTCTTTTTGGACTTTATTTTGTTACGCTTTCTGTTCTTTTTCACTATCGATATTACAGCCATAGTTATGATCACGATGATGGCTCCAGAGACGATAATGTAGGTGGTACTGCTGGCATTGTCCCCTTTGACTCTGCCCCACATCTCGAGCAGGAGTTGTGTGCGTTCTCCGCTGTCGTGCATAATATGGCATCTGTCGATGACGGACTGGTCGGGGTAGAATACCGGGTTTACGCATACGCTGTCGTGACCTTCTCCGAAGAAGTACGAAACATTTATGGGAGGGAAATTCTCGTCTGTCATATAATCAAGTACGGTATCTCCGTAAATGGCGCTGACATAACCGATTTCATCCATATTTCTTATGGCGTTTTCGGGTTTGCACATAAAATTGATGAAATACTCGGCGGCTTTTTTGTTTACGGCATATTTGGGGATAACCCATCCGTCAAACCATATCTGGCTTCCTTCCTGAGGAACTTCGTAATCGAGAGGTACACCGATGGCAGCGGCCTCTTCTATGGCCCAGTTGGCGTCTCCGCTCCAGGTGAAATTAATCCAGGCTTTCTCTTTCGTCATCTGTTCCTTTCCGAAGTCTTCTTCCCAGCCGGCTATGTTCTTGGAAATGCTTTTCAGGAAAGCTTCGGCTTCAGCGATGGATTCATCGGAAGAGTCCCGCATAATGTCATCGAGAGTAATTTTACCGGCTTTGAGTTCATCCTGCCTGAGGTAGGTGAGAAGTGGAGAATATACATCGCGGGCGGCATTTTTTATGAAAATCTTGCCTTCATATTTCGGATTGGCAAGGGCTCCCCATGATGTCATTTCATCGCGGGTGACGTATTTTGTATTATATAGGAATCCGGCGGTCCCCCACATATAGGCGACAGCATAGTCGGATGCATTTTTCCCGCTACCGTCGATGTCCTTGAAAGCTTCTGTGATGAAAGGGGAGATATTTCCGTCGATGTAGTTGGGCGTATTGCCGAAATCTTTGCCTATGGGGAGAATCAGGTCGTCCCTTAACATCCTTTCGATAATGTAGTCTGAAGGGCAGACTACGTCATAGTCTTCGTGACCCTTTTCGATTTTGGAAAGCATCACTTCATTGATGTCAAATAACTGGTAGATGATTTTGACCTCTTCTCCGGTTTGTTCCTTATACCAGGCTTCGAATTCCGGAATAAGGTCTTCATCGATGTAGTCGGCCCAGTTATACACTTTTAGGGTGTGTTCTCTGTCAGGAGCAGAAAACGCAAATGTGCAGGTTATAAGCAAACCGGCGAACGTAAGCAGGATTCTTTTCATTTCGTGGGAATAAATAGGTTAATTATTCTGTTTGTTTGATTTGGAAGACAGGATATTCACGACTATCAGCAGAATAAGGACAGTCAGAAATATTATGGTCATCAACGGACGAAGTTCTGGGGTGAGTCCGCCTTTTCGTGCGTCTGCGTAGATGTAAGTCGAAAGGGTATCGAGACCTCTGTTCCCTTTGGTGAAGAGGGTGACGGCGAAATCATCTAATGACAGGGTGAAGGACAGGATGAATCCTGAAATCATTCCCGGTCTGATTTGGGGAATAATCACCTTCCTGAGGGCTTTGGCAGGTGTGGCTCCAAGGTCCAGTGCCGCTTCATAGACATTCGGATTCATTTGCGTGAGTCTGGGCGTAACGCTGAGGATTACGTAAGGAGTGCAAAATGAAATATGAGCCAGAATTACGGTGACATATCCCTGAGTGACACCGATGGCTATGAATAGCAGGAATAGGGAGATACCGGTGATGATATCCGGATTGAGCATTGGGATATCATTGACGAAATTGATGATTCTCTTTTTTCTTCCGTGCAGATTGTAGATGCCTACAGCCGAAACCGCACCGAGAAAAGTGGAACACAGGGCGGTTAGAAGACCGATGGTGACTGTATTTTCCAAGGCACGGATGAGAGAATTGCTTACCCTTCCCGAAAAGAGACTTTCATAAAGGTGGGTGGAAAAACCTGTCCAATTGCCAAGAACCTTGGCTTCGGTGAAAGAAAATATGGCTATGATGACGATGGGGGCATATAGCAGAATCAGAAGAATCCAGAGATATGTCTGAGCCAAAAACTTTTTCATCATATCAGTCCTCCCGCTTCTTCTTCCCTGTTGGAATCACTGTCTGTTATCAGCATAGTCAGACCTATGATGACGAGCATAATCAGTGCAAGGGCGGCTCCGTAGTTCCAGATGCCGTTGTTTATGTTTTCCTGTATGGTGGTGCCGAAGAGTTTGATTTTGTTCAGTGTCAGCAGTTCCGCTATCGCAAAGGTGGAGATGGTAGGCATAAACACCATCATTATGCCGCTCGTGATTCCGGGTATGGAAAGGGGAATGCAGACTTTCGTGAACACTTGAAATGGGGTGGCACCCAAATCTTCCGCGGCCGTGATGTATGAGCGGTCCATCTTTTTCAAGACATTGTAAATCGGATAAATCATAAACGGCAGGAAGTTGTAAACGAGTCCGAAAACCAATGCTCCTTCTCCGAGTGGTGCCTGGATGAAGTCAAACAGAGCCACAGTCGCCATAGTACGGATGAGCATATTAATCCACATCGGCAGGATGAAGAGCATTACTGTTATAGATGAACGGTTCAGTTTGGAATTGCTGAGTATCCAGGCTGCCGGGTATCCCAAGGCGAGGCAGATGGCGGTATTGACCAATGCCATCTCGATGGAGTAGATGAAAGTGTGGAAATCCTCCTGTGCCGAGAAAAACTTGGTGAAATTGATGAAGGAAAACTGTCCCGTACTCTTGTCCGTGAAAGCATATACCGCTATCATCACCAGCGGCAGAACGACGAAGACAAACAGAAATGCGGCATACGGGATGGACCAGGTCGTTCTCTTTATCTT
>JAZUEO010000013.1:0-2706 GCA_045640205.1 Candidatus Coprenecus sp.
CGCACTATACCCTTGTTCCATCATCTGCATATACCGAAGTCTATCGGTATATCCATGTTTCTTTAATTTTGACATAACAAAACCCCGAAAGTTTTTTGTCTAACTTTCGGGGTTCGGGTCACAGCCATCCTCTTTCAGTCAAATATTTGATTTCAAAACATATTCTTACAGCGTCGGCATATCGGGAAGAGTCCATCCATCACGATAGGTGTGTTTGATGAGCTCTGCCGCATAGGCCTGGGCGTTGACAGGTTGGTTGATTTGGGTGAGTTTAGGGTCACCGTCGATTACCTTCATTTCAGTGGAAGTAATGTTCAGTATCTCATCAGGAGCGATATTGGTGAAACGCATATTCAGACCATCCCAGTCGAGAGGTTTATTCAAGCCTTTCAGACGTACTGCCAAAACTCCCATTACGACCATTTCATTGAACGGACCTGCGAACGAGAAATCGGATTTGGTGAGAATACGGCTATCCGGACTTTCCTTGCAAGCGCGAATCCAGTCCTGTTCGTGGCTTGTGGTGACTCTGCGTTCCACCTTGGGAGCATTAGGCTTGCGACCGGAAAGGAGGAAAGGCTTCTGACCGTAACATCCGCATACGAGGGTGTCTTTGGTTCCGTGGAAAATAGTTACTCCACCACCTTCACGCATAAGTTCGAGACCTGCAGGCCATCCGGCAGGATATTCGGGCATCATTCCTCCATCGTACCAATGGATTTCAACTTCGGGCATAGCCACCTTCGGCATATTTTCACGGGCAGGGTAGGTGAGTTTGACGTGCTGTGCGTGAGGTGCGCAATCCGGCATCAATTCTGTCGAACATCCTTCTACGCGGATGGGGTAGCGGAGATTGAGGGATTTGAAAGCCACGTGCATAATATGGCAAGCCATATCTCCGAGCGCGCCCGTTCCGAAGTCCCACCAGCCACGCCAATCCCAGGGATGGTAAGCCCTGTGGTATGGACGCATCTTGGCCGGGCCTATGAAACAATCCCAGTCGAGACCTGCGGGTACGGCCATTTTTTCGGTAGGGGTGGGAAGACCTTGAGGCCAGAGGGGACGGTTTGTGGCGCAGTCAACTCTCTTTACTTCACCGATTTCTCCATTCCATATCCATTCACATACCAAATCGCTGTCTTCTGAGGAAGAGCCCTGGTTACCCATCTGGGTGGCTACTTTGTGCTTCTTGGCGAGATTCGTAAGCAGACGTGACTCATAAACCGTGTGAGTCAGAGGTTTCTGAACATATACGTGCTTGCCGAGTTCGATGGCATTTGCGGCTATGATGGCATGTGTGTGGTCAGGAGTCGCTACCAGAACGGCATCGATATCCTTTCCCATTTCATCGTACATTTTGCGGAAATCCGAATATCTCTTGGCATTGGGGCATTTTTCAACAGCCTTGGCAGCATAGTTGAAATCCACATCGCAGAGAGCCACGATATTTTCGGTGTCCATATTGCAGAGATTACCGAACCCCATTCCTCCTACTCCCACGCAGGCGATGTTCAATTTGTCATTGGCAGACTTGGTGGGTTTGGGTGTCTTCTTGGCTTTGGCCATTACCGCATCAGGCATAATGGCGAGACCTACAGCTGCTGCTGAACCGGCCTTCAGAAAAGTTCTTCTTGAAATGTCAGTCATAATGTATGTAAATTAGGTTTATATTGATTCGTTTTGCCAAAGTTATGATTATTTTTTCAAAATAAATTCTAATACCAACTTATTTTTTAATCATTACTTAAGATTCGTATATTTGAAGTCAGAAAGAACCAATATAAAACTTTAATCAGATGAAAAGATTATTTATCACTATTCCGGCATGTTGCATCATTACTGTCAGTGCCGCGGCTCAGCAGTTCCTTATCAAAGGCGCAGACGATGAAAGAACTATGAAAATGAAACCTCAGATGTCGGAATTCTATGCTCCTGTACCTGAGACTGTCATCGCAGGTGACATCAAAACCGATTCGGCACCGTCTGATGCCATTGTCCTGTTCGATGGAAAAGACCTTTCCGCATGGCAGGATTCAGAGGGAAATGCGGCAGGATGGACTGTCAATGGAGACGGAACCATGACCGTGGACAAGAAGAAAGGTGACATCATTACCAGAGAGAAATTCGGAGATTTCCAGCTTCATATCGAATGGTGTGTGCCTGAAAACATCCATGGAGAAGGACAGGGTCGCGGAAACAGTGGGGTATTTCTTCAGGGATTGTACGAAGTTCAGATTCTGGATTCATTCGGAAATGAGACTTACGTAAACGGTACTACTGCCAGCATTTACAAGCAGGCAGCACCTCTGGCCAATCCTTGCCGCAAGCCGGGTGAGTGGAATGTATATGACATCATTTACACCGCCCCGACTTTCAAGGAAGACGGTACATATCGGACGAATCCCTATGTCACAGTCATTTTCAACGGAGTTCTAGTTCAGAACCATACTATGATTCTGGGTACCACAGAATATATCGGTCTACCTCAGGTGACCCCTCACGGAGACGGCCCGATTACTCTCCAATGTCACGGTGATGCCAGTGAACCCATCAGTTTCAGGAATATATGGTTACGAAAACTATGATGATTTTTTCTTGATTTCTCGTGGAAAAAATTTAAATTTGCATGGTTTTTTGAAACGGAAAGTTTAACTTTATTTAAATTTATAAAACAATGGCAAAAGTAAAAGTTGGTATTAACGGATT
>JAZUEO010000014.1:0-9350 GCA_045640205.1 Candidatus Coprenecus sp.
TATATCCTACAGCCTCCTCTATGGAGGACCACGGCACTTTCAAGTGGAGCATCGCTATCAGCGAGATAATGACCGAGACCAGAAGAAGTGTCATCTGAGCAGGCCCGGAAGATACTTCATCCCCGAATATAATTACACATAGCGAAAGTAACGCTACGAGTATCGCGATAAGTGCAATAGATAATACGAGTCCCGGCTTTTTCATTGTTCTCCATCCTCTGCTTTAACCAAATAATCGCCATTCATCTCCACAAGACCGAGTTCCGCAGCTTTTTCACGCATAAGTTTCAAAGCTTCTTCCCGCTTATTGGGAATTACCCCGTCAAGTATGGCATTCTTTATATATTCTTTAATGATTCCTATGGTGCTGCACGGAGGAATACCATATATTTTCATTATCATATCTCCTGTTACAGGGGGCTGAAAATTTCTTACCTTGTCATTTTCTTCCACTTCGATCAGTTTCTCCCTTACCAACTCGAAATTATGTTTGTGTCTGGCTACTGTCGCCTCATTCTTCGATGTTATGTCAGCACCGCTGAGAACCATCAAATCATCAATATCGTCTCCGGCATCGAAAAGAAGTCTCCTGACCGCCGAATCCGTCACCTCGTCCTCGACAAGCGATATGGGTCTCATATGAAGTTCCACCAGTTTCCGGACATATTTCATATTATCGACAGGAAGACGCAGATAGCCTGTAATTTTCCCGACCATCTTGGCGCCCACATAATTGTGGCTGTAGAAAGTCCACCCCGTCCCCGGCTCGTATTTCTTGGTTACCGCCTTGCCTATGTCGTGAAGCAGGGCAGCCCACCGCAACCAGAGATTATCGCTCACCCCCGCCACATTGTCCAGCACCTTGAGTGTATGCCGGAAATTGTCCTTGTGACGATATCCATCCTGTTCCTCCACCCCCTTAAGAGCCGCCACCTGCGGCAATATCAATTCCAAAAGGCTGGTTCTGTCAAGCAAATCGATACCTATGGATGGCTTCGGAGACATCAATATCTTGTTCAGTTCCTCCGTAATGCGTTCAACGGACAGAATGGCAAGCCTCGCCCGGTTCCTTACCATCGACTCCAGCGATTCCGGGACTATCTTGAAATGCAATTGTGTGGCAAACCTTATCCCCCTTATCATACGGAGAGGGTCATCACTATAAGTCGTATCAGGATCCAGAGGTGTCCTGATAATCCCGTCATTAAGGTCCCGGATACCCCCGAAAGGGTCATATATTTCGCCAAAATCTTCTTTTTGAAGAGAAAAAGAAAGTGCATTTATGGTAAAATCCCGGCGGAGCTGGTCATCACGGAGAGTTCCGTCTTCCACTATAGGCTTGCGCGAATCTGCGCGATAGGATTCCTTACGTGCCCCCACAAATTCCACTTCGATACCGCGGGAATGGAGCATTGCGGTTCCAAAGCGCTTGAACACTACGACTTTCGCATTATGATTAAGTCTCCCCACCTCTTCGGCAAGAAGCACTCCGCTTCCCTCCACCACTATGTCGATATCAGAACTCGGACGTCCCAGCAGAAGGTCCCTCACATATCCACCTATGACAAAAGCCCGTACTCCCAGCTTTTCCGCAGCCTTCTGCACAGTCAGCAACGTAGGTATCACTTTCTCCAGTCTGTCATCCGTAACTACCTGATTTATATTCATATTCTATTAAATTAGAAATCTCTTTCCGAACTTTTTCATCACACAGCACTTATGCATCCTGTCATTCACACCGTTCCCAAATTTTCATCTGACGACCATTACAAAGAATTATTTTCTTCACATCAAGTTCCCTGTTATATCTGAGAGCCTGATGCCATACATCGTCAGAAAGTGGTACGTCGGGCGCCTTGCATTCGACCAGGGTAAGCGGTTTGAGTTCCCTGTCAAACACTATGATATCAGCTCTATGACGTCTTCCGTTCCAGAAAAAGGAATATTCCGACATCATAAGTTCCATCGAGACACCCTGCTCCTCGTGCAGCCATCTGATGACACTCTGTCGCACCCTCTCTTCAGGTGTATCAGGCACGTTTTTCTTCCTGAGCGGGTCAAAAATCATTCTGCAAAGGTATAACAATCTTTCTAGTTCAGTATTCTGGCGATAAGTTCAGTGAGAAGTTCGCCATCAGACGCCTCGCCCCGTTCATTGCTCTTGCTCTTGTAATCACACTCACGGAGAAGGGAGATGATTTTCATCGTTTTCATCAAATTGAAAGAGCGCGCGGCAGCGATATACGGCTGAGCATAACGATAAAAGATTCCTGCCTTGGTGGCTGCGGCATTCAAATCCGGCCGTGAAGTATTCTGGGACATTGCGGCAGCGTGAATGGCCTCTACCTTGGAAAAAAAGTAGAACAGCCACCCTATAGTCATCTGAATGGGATACTGTTTCGGAGACCGTCCGAAATACCAGGCGATTTTGAATGCTCTCTTCGCATCGCGGGCGGAAAGTGCAGAAGTCAGTTCCATCGTGCTGAATTCCCGGCTTACCCCCACGTTCTTTTCCACATCCCCCACTTCGATGACAGAAGTTTCCTCGGAAAGGTTTTTCCGCATCTTGTCAATTTCCATCACCACCTTCCGGAGACTTGTACCCGCACTTTCTGCGAGAAGCTGTGAAGCGTCAGGGGTAATGGACATACCGACAGACTTGACATAACCGTCTATCCATCCCGGCATTTTGTCAAGCTCCACCTTCCCGGATTCGAACACAGCTCCGGCTGCAGAGGCCTTCTTATAGAAAGAAGTCCGCTTATCCATAGTCTTTCCGCTGTACAGCAGAACCAGAACAGTGGTCCGCGACATATTCTCGATGTATTTTTCCAACGCCTCCGTTCTGCGGATGGACTGAGCATCCTTCACCACTATGAGTCTCCTGTTGGAAACGGAGAACATAGGATATTCCTGACAATATGAAACTATGGTTTCCGCAGTAACATCGCCTCCATAGAGAATCAACTGATTGAAATCCCTGTCCGCCGGATTCATGGCATTTTCAATAATGAGACGGCATAATTCTTCGGGAAAATAAGCTTCTTCACCCGAAAGGACATAAAGCTGCCGGAAATTCCCGTCCAGAATTTCCTTCTTCAATGTCTCGAATGACAGCGACTCTGACGATGCCTTAGCCATACTGCAAAGATAAAAATCTTTAGAAGCTGTTTTGAAAAAGGAATATATATTTGCGAAAAATTTCAGGCGAAATATATGTTGCATTTTGACAGTGATTATATGCGCGGAGCACACCCGGAGGTGATGCGCCGCCTTATGGAAACAAACCTCAGCCAAAGTGTCGGATACGGTTCCGACGAATACACGGCACGTGCTGCAGGACTGATACTCGACGCATGCGGTTTAAACCGTTCAGAATCCAAAGTGGTTTTCCTCACAGGTGGCACCCAAACCAATTCCACTGTCATCGATTCCTTCATCCAGAGTCATCAAGGTGTGATATGCGCTGAAACCGGCCACATCAATGTCCACGAGGCAGGCGCTGTCGAAGCCACTGGTCACAAAGTACTGACACTTCCCTCCCACGAAGGAAAAATATGCGCCACGGAACTGGACCACTACATTTCAGATTTCTTCCGCGATGAAACCTGGGAGCATATGGTGGCACCGGGTATGGTTTACATCTCCTTTCCCACCGAACTCGGAACCATTTACACCCTCAAGGAATTGGAGCACATCTCGAAAGTCTGCCACTCCCACGGAATCACCCTTTATCTCGACGGAGCCCGCCTCGGATACGGCCTGGCTGCCTCGAACGAAGTGACACTCCCCGACATCGCACGCCTGTGCGACGTATTCTACATTGGTGGCACCAAGGTCGGAACTCTTTTCGGAGAAGCCGTAGTCGTCAAGGATGCATCCAGATGGCTGCACTCCCTTTCTCAGGTCAAGCGCCACGGAGCCCTGCTGGCCAAAGGACGTCTGCTCGGCATTCAGTTCGAAACCCTTTTTACCGATGACCTGTATCTCCGCGCTTCGCGCAATGCCATAGTTCAGGCCATGAAACTAAAGGAGGGATTCCTCGCCGCCGGATTCCGTCTCTTTATGGACTCTCCCACCAACCAGCAGTTCTTCATTCTGCCGAATGAGCGTCTGGATGCTCTTATGAAAACGGCCACATTTGAACTCTGGGGACCTCGTAGCGCGAAAGAAACCCCCGTCCGCTTCGTAACCGACTGGGGAACCACCGATGAAGAAATCGAACAATTGCTAGGTAACCTGCAATAATGATAGGACACACAAGAATATGACGCAAGTATGGATCAGCGCCGTCGGACTTTGCGGTGCGACGATAATAGGTTCCGCTTTGGGTTTCTTTTTCAAGGAGCTCCCGCACAGACTGAACGATACAGTTCTTGGATTCTGTGCCGGCGTAATGCTTGCCTCCTCGACCATCGGTCTTATTCTTCCGGCATTTGAAGGAGCTTATCATTGGTTATGGGTGGCTATCTGCGTTCTGGCCGGCGCTTGGTTCCTGAATGTTCTTGACCTCTTTACTCCACACCTCCACACCATTACCGGACTTGACCCGGAACAGCATCATAACAGCGGTTCATTAAACAGAATCCTCCTTTTCGTAATGGCAGTGGCCCTTCATAAACTCCCAGAAGGAATGGCAGCCGGAGTGAGCCTGAATCCTACTGAAGACGGTATCGCTGACTGGACTGTATCATTGGGAATCGCCATACAGAACATACCGGAAGGAATGGTTATCATCGCTCCCCTACTGCTTTCAGGAGTGTCCAGAATACGCACTTTCATCATCGCGATGTCCATCGGACTTCTGGAAATTATCGGGGTATGGCTCGGCTATGCCCTCGGTTCGGCTTCAGAACTGCTTCTCCCGATGATGCTGGGTTTTACAGGAGGCGCCATGCTCTATGTCGTCTCGGATGAGATGATTCCGGAGACACACGCCCATGGCTACCAGAAGCAAGCGACATACGCACTTCTCATAGGTTTCGTAACCATTATCCTACTCGAAAAAACACTGTTTTAGAAGCTAGTGACACTCAGGTTGGATGCCGGGATGTCTGTGTAAACTACAACTGATGTTGTTAGGAATGCGTAATTGAACTCAGTCTGCATCGCACTAAAGGATCATATTCTGAATTTACCTGACGTCGTTACGGCTCAATTTGTGTAAAAAATGGCTCACGGTGCGACATTATGAGCCGAAAAATTACTATCTTTGAGCCGAAACAAATTATTGACATTATGAATAATCTGTATCTAAACATCCTCCGATATCTCCAGTACCACCCTGAATCATCTCGGTCGGAGATTATGAAAGGCATCGGAACCGATTCCAGCCCCGCCAGTGTCAAGAGAAGAATGGCCGATGCGGTTGCGGCAGGTGATGCCGTGGTCATCGGAGCCGGACGTGCCACGAAGTTCAAACTGGCAGAAAAGGCGCTGCTCTTGATGCCATTTGACATAGACACGTACTTTCAGAAGGAAGTCGATGATCGCGAAATCCACAAAACATACAACTTTGATTTGATCTCGGACCTTCTGCCCAAGGTGGACATCTTCACTACGGAAGAGATGGATACGTTGAACACTGCTCAGCAGAAGTTTCGAAAGAATATATCCGAATTGACAGACAACGAATACAGGAAGGAGATGGAGCGTTTGGGTGTTGACCTTAGCTGGAAATCATCCCAGATAGAAGGCAACACCTACACGCTTTTGGAAACCGAACGTCTTCTCAAGGAGAAAATAGCAGCGTCCGGGAAGACTCAGGAGGAGGCGATAATGCTCCTTAACCATAAAGATGCTCTGAAGTTTGTACTTGCCAATCCGGGCTACATGAATGACCTCACCATTCATCGGATAGAAGACATTCATTCAATTCTTACAAAAGAGCTGAACGTTGACAAGGGAATCCGTCGCCGCCGTGTCGGAATCACCGGAACCAATTATTCTCCGTTGGATAACCAGTATCAGATTGAGGACGCGCTGAAAGCGACATGTGAACTTATAAATGGCAAGGAAAATCGGTTTGAGAAAGCTTTACTGGCAATCCTGCTGCTGTCATATATACAGCCGTTTTCGGATGGTAACAAGCGTACGGCGCGAATTACAGGCAATGCTCTTCTCCTGGCTGGAGGATACTGCCCGATGTCATTCAGGAGCATTGACTCAATTGACTACAAAAAGGCTATGCTGATATTCTATGAGCAGAATAACATTTCCGCATTCAAGAAGATCTTCATAGACCAATATCTCTTTGCCGTTGAAAGTTACTTTTAAGAATAGAGGGTGAACTTCCTGATAAGTTCATCCTTTTCGGATTTTCCCGAAGTGGTGGTCCATACTCCGGCGATGGCTTTGGGAGAGCCGGCCGGTTTGGTTTGAAGGGATAAGAATGCCTGTGATTTCCTCTTTATTCATCTTGGCGGCCGAAGCAGGATAAACTGCGGTGAGGGGACCGGTGAGTTTAGTGGAGAATGAAACTTCATCGCTTTTATCAACGGTAATTCTGCAATCCTCCGAAGCCAATCCGTTCGACACCTTGACAATGTCACCGTCTTTAAATTTCGGAGTGACACCATCTTTGTCAAGGTATGTCTTTGCGGATGCTGCGAACCACACCGCTATGGTACGGGTATCTTCGATGACAGAATCCGTGCCTGTTTTTTCTACAACAGTTTCCTTCTGGCAGGAGACCAGCGCAAGTGTGGTGGCGAGGGTTGTAATTATCGATTTGTATGAAAGTTTCATAATGATTTGAGCCCTGCAGTCTTCGACCCGTCAGGCCTTGGGTAGAAATAATAATCGTCGTTTAAGCCCCATTTCTCATCTATAATAATGGGCTCCGTCTGGTTACCTTGGGTATCAAACCCAACTTTCTTGATGCCTCCGAAACACGTGGGCCCTTCCTTCCAGCGGCGAACATCCCAGAAGCGATGTCCTTCGAATGCGAGTTCACAAAGGCGTTCGTTTTTACAATAGTCGGCACTGTAAGCGGCGTGTGGCGCCAGACCCACACGCACCCGCACTCGATTTAAAGGCTCTACATCATAGGTCAACTCCGCATAGTCAAGGAGAATTCCTCCAAATCGGAAAATCGGCAAGACGTGAGTGGTCCTACCAGCCACGACACCTTTTTTTAAGGCATAGCCGTTTGGGGAACTGGGAGGCATTCCGATAATGCATCCCTTACGTGGATCATCATCGGGATACTGGTCCACCAGACTCTGTGAAGGATAGACATTTGCGAAATAAGGGTCGGTGTAGCGGACGCCGAATATCATTTCTCTGTTGTCAAGGTCATCGTAAGTATTCTCATCCCAATCATCTTTTACGCCCCACAAATGTCTATAGTCAGAAAGCAGAACTGCACCACTATTATCTATGACATTTTTATACAACTCTGCTACATCCGCTTTAGTAAAACAAGAAACTTCTCCATTGTCGAACAGAGGTGAATAGTAATATAGTCCGGTACGTGCCAGAACTGCTTTTGCCGCCCATTTTGTGGGACGGGTTATCTCTATGCCGTTACCGAGGTCTATCGTCTTGTTTTCAGTATAACTTGCCGGCAATTTATTCACAACTGCATCAGGGTCATTATTGTCTTCTCCAGCGAGTTCATTTTCAATGAACTCCACGATTTCCCCGAAGGATAGCAGAGTGGAGTACTCCGGCGATACGGGAATCTCCCCGTATGTCTTGAAGAGTTCGAAATAGAGGAATGCCCTCATGAAACGCAATTCACCTTCAGTCCATCCCTGCACCGTTGGTTCCGCAAGGGACACCAGACGGTCTATTTTTTCGATGGCGGCATAATTGTATTCCCAGGTATGGATTTTCGGGAGGAAATAGTTTTCCTCATCTTTGCCAGCCATTATGGCCTCGTCGGAGGCGGCGGCGAATTTCGGCTGGTTATCGACGATATCCTTGAATGCATAATAAAGCTGCTCCGATATGGGGACGGTGATATCCCAATCCAGAGTGTAAAGGATGTTCGGCTCGATAATAATCTCCCCGGTGGAGATTTTCTTCAGCTCCGGTTTCGGGGCATTGTCTATGGCCACGGTGATGGTCAAACCGTGGTACGTTCCAGCCGGAATGGGAATATAGAATTTCGTAGCTATTGTGTCGTGTGATGCACCTTCAATATAAGAACCGTACAGTTCTATCGGATTCTCTCCGAAATCGAGGGTGACGGTCTTGTTGGCATCGCAGTCCTCACCGGTGAGAATCGTAGAGAAACCACCGTCTTGCGCTATGTCAACTATGAACGGGCCGCAGATGTTCTCCTCAGCGGTGACTGTGATGCTTTTCATCAATTCCGTTCCCGCAAGCGACAGACAGAGTACGCCGCAGATGTTCTTGAAGGAGAGTTCTTCGGTATCGCTTTCGGCATACATCGGAGTGTTCAGTTTGCCGGGTACGTAACTGATGGTGTCGGGAAGTTCAAAGCCCCCGGTGGCCGCATTGTAGAGACTCGCCGGGTAGATGGCCGTGTAGGGGCCGGTGGCCGGAACGGGACCCTCCCTATGCTGGAACACTGCCCTGCTGGCAGGGCTCTTGGGTATGGCGGAGTATTCGGCTCCGTTGATGTTCACCCTGTCGCCCATTTCCCAGTAAACCTTATTGGCTTCCGTGAGGGTGGTTTTCGTGAATCCCTGCTCGATGACGGCGTTGAAAGTCCTGCCGTCACCGGAGGATTGTTCTTTCTCCTGCATCTCGAATGACTCCTGCTTGGTGCAGGAGGCTGTTATCAGGAGCGCTGCTGTGGCAATTATTATTACGGAAAGATTTGTTTTCATATTCTTTGTTAATCTTCGTTGAACCAATTATTAGTATTACCGTCGATGAGTGTCTCGGTGGACTCATCCGTCCTCAATCCCGTTTCTTCAGGACCGATGATGGGGTCCGCGTATTTCCACTCGGTCACGAGAGGATTTATCGTGATTTCATCCTCGGAGATGGTGAGAACATAAACATATACCTTGCCCATCTGCCATGTCTGACGAGGAAGGTTCAACGTGACCTGATGGGTGGAATTCTCATCAAGGGTAGCCAAGGTTTCCACTGCCCAGGACATAGGAAGCATCTGGATGTTATGAGATTCATCGCTCCCGTCATCGAATCCTTCGTCCACATGTGCCCACGATTTATATTGGATGGATATCTTACCCGGCTCCTGCGCGGGGAACATCATTCCGCTCAGTCTGCCGACCATCGTCCTGCAGTCGCTCTTATCGAGAGTGAACGGCTCGCCGCCCTTAAGGTAGGTGAATTTCAAAACTTTAGCCGTATCAGAAGCTTCCCTATAATAGGGATCGAATTTGTCTATCGAAAGTGCAGGACCGTAG
>JAZUEO010000015.1:0-6293 GCA_045640205.1 Candidatus Coprenecus sp.
CCTTGACAAGAATGCGACTTATGGCGCAAATCGTCAGGAACTTCTCGGTGGCAATACCTTCGAAGGGTATTTCGGGGCCGAATGGGATATCTGCAAGCTCTTCACCTTCAGTGCCGGAACGCAGATTACGAGGTTCCATCTCGGCGAGAACAACCAGTATTGCACCGATATGGCATTCTCCCTTCCCAACTTCAGTTTCGGAGCTGGAGGCCGCTTCAATATCAACAAGCATTTCGGCATAGATTTCTCCATCTTCAAGACGTTCTACGAGCATGCTACCAAGATCTATACGGATTATGGCAATTCCGGGGCTACCTATGCTACGGCATTGAAACAGGCTCTGCCCAATATCCCGGATGAACTGTTAGAGCAGCTCAAAGTTCGCGGTGAAGATGATTTTTACCGTACATCCCTTTGTTTCGGACTTGGTCTGGTGATGAAGTTCTGAGCTGAATCAAGCAAGTTATCAAGTTATTTTGCCTCTGATGCCGTGCATAATGTGCTGCCATCGGAGGCAAATTCATTTTCAGGTCTGCGTTGTTTTGGGCAAAAGTTGTTATTTTTGCAGAATGTTTCGATAAAATTACGATTTACACGATATGTTTGAAAATCTAACCGAAAAATTAGAGAGGTCGTTCAAGATTCTCAAAGGTCAGGGGACTATTACCGAAATCAACGTCGCAGAGACTTTGAAGGAGGTCCGCAGGGCGTTGCTCGATGCTGACGTGAGTTATAAAATCGCCAAGTCCTTCTGTGATGACGTGAAGAGGAAGGCTATCGGACAGAACGTGCTGACAGCGGTTCGGCCCGAACAGATGATGGTGAAAATCGTTCACGATGAACTGGCGGCCCTGATGGGAAGTGAATATTCTGACATTAATATAAAAGGCAGTCCCGGAATTATCCTCGTGTCTGGTCTTCAAGGTTCGGGTAAGACCACTTTCTGCGGTAAAATCGCACTGAACTGCAAGACAAAACGCAGTCACAAGGTGCTTCTGGTCGCTGGTGACGTATATCGTCCGGCCGCCATCGAACAGTTGAAAGTCCTCGGTGCCCAGATAGAAGTGACCGTTTACAGTGAAGATGGAGTAAAGGACCCCGTTTCCATAGCGAAGAATGCCATAGCCCTCGCCAAAAAGGAGGGATATTCTCTGGTTGTCATCGATACTGCAGGCCGTCTGGCCGTCGATGAGCAGATGATGGATGAAATCGCCGCTATAAAGAAGGCTGTAAATCCTACGGAGACTCTCTTCGTGGTCGATGCTATGACCGGTCAGGATGCAGTGGATACGGCGAAGGCATTCAATGACAGGATAGATTTTGACGGAGTGGTTCTTACGAAGATGGATGGTGATACCAGAGGCGGTGCCGCCCTTTCCATCAAGGCCGTGGTCCAGAAGCCCATCAAGTTCATTTCTTCCGGTGAGAAGATGGAAACGCTTGATGTGTTCCATCCGAACCGTATCGCTGACCGTATCCTGGGAATGGGGGATGTCGTCTCGCTGGTGGAAAAGGCGCAGGAACAGTACGATGAGCAGGAGGCTCGCAGGCTGAGCAAGAAACTGGCGATGAATAAGTTCAATCTTCAGGACTTTTATCAGCAGATACAGCAGATAAAGAAGATGGGCAATATCAAGGATCTTGCATCGATGATTCCCGGTGTGGGCAGGGCCATCAAGGATGTCAATATCGACAACAGTTCCTTCAAGGGGGTGGAAGCCATCATCCTGTCTATGACTCCCTACGAACGTCAGAATCCGGAAATTATCAATGGCAACCGCAGGAAAAGAATTGCCGAAGGCTCGGGAACAAGCATAACTGAAGTGAACAGACTCTTGAAGCAGTTCGAAGGAACCAGAAAAGTGATGAAGAAAGTGGCGTCCGGTGATTTTAGAAACAGAATGGCGAAAAAAAGGAGATAATGGAAATGAGTGTCATATTGGACGGAAAAGCTACGGCTGCAGCGATAAAGGAAGAAATAGCCGCCAAGGTTAGGGAAATGGTCGCACGCGGAGAACGCCGTCCACATCTGACCGCTATACTGGTGGGGGATGACGGTGCCTCGAAAACTTATGTGGCCAATAAAGAGAAATCCTGTGCCGAAGTGGGGTTTGATTCGACAGTACTCCGTATGCCTGCAGAAACGACGCAGGAGCAGCTTCTGGAGGAGATAGACCGACTGAATCGCGATGAATCGGTGGACGGTTTCATAGTCCAGCTCCCTCTCCCGAAGCATATTGACGAGCAGAAGGTTATAAATGCCATCGACCCGACCAAGGATGTGGACGGTTTTCATCCTGTCAATGTCGGGAAAATGATGCTTGGCGAACCGACTTTCGTCTCCGCCACTCCTTACGGCATAATGGCCCTGCTGGAGCATTATCATATCGACACGGCAGGCAAGCATTGCGTCGTCCTTGGACGCAGCAATATCGTAGGACGTCCCATCGCGAATCTTCTTTCCCTAAAGGGAAATCCAGGTGACTGCACAGTTACCATCTGTCACAGCCGTACGCGGGATATCGCCTCTTTCACCCGCGAAGCTGATATAATCATAGCCGCCATCGGCAAACCCGAGTACCTCAAGGCTGATATGGTCAAGGATGGTGCTGTGGTCATAGACGTGGGTATTACCCGTGTTCCTGCGGATAATTCCAAGGGGTACCGCATCGTCGGTGACGTGGATTTCGCCGGGGTGGCCCCGAAGTGTTCCTACATTACCCCCGTTCCTGGAGGAGTGGGACCTATGACGATTATTTCGCTGATGCGCAATACTTTCCTTGCCAGAACATTGAGAAAATAGTTGTATTTGCCTATGGAGTGTAAAAAGAACGATAAAATGGTGGCTGTATTTCCCGGTTCTTTCGATCCGTTTACTATCGGTCATTTGGACGTGCTTTGTTCCGCCCTTGCATTTTCAGACAAGGTGATAGTCGCTGTCGGATACAACCATTTGAAAAAAGGTTTTTTCACACTTGAACAGCGAATGGAAATCATACGTGACAGCATCGCACCTTTAATCGCTTCTGGCGCTGACATAGACGTCGTCAGTTATTCTTCGCTTACAGTAGATTTATGCAGGGAATCGGGTTCCAAACTTATAGTCCGCGGTGTCAGGTCAAGTTCCGATTTTGAAAATGAAACGGTAATAGCTTCAGCCAATAGAAAAATGTGTCCCGAAGTACGTACTGTGTT
Organism: Candidatus Coprenecus sp.; assembly: GCA_045640205.1. GTDB lineage: Bacteria > Bacteroidota > Bacteroidia > Bacteroidales > UBA932 > Minthomonas. Next base: position 3,196 of record JAZUEO010000015.1, read on the forward strand.
CCTGCCGGCGGACAGCAGTCATTCCTTCATATCTTCCACGGTCGTACGTGATGTTCTGGTCAATGGAGGGGATTCGTCCATCTTCCTATGTCCGGGAGTGGACATAACAAAATACAGAAAATGAAATGAAAAAGTTAATTCTAATTCTCCTGTCCGCAGGCATATCCCTTATGTCAATGGCTCAACAGGAGACTGTTCCGGAGCAAAATCAGATGTCAAGAGAGGATGTGAGTCTCATTCTCGGAACATTCAACGGCAGTATGGTGAAGGATATTATTCCTAAGGCGGAAATGCTGATTAATACAGCCAAAAGTCCGGAGCAGATGGCTTTTATGGCTGAAGCGGTATATGATTTTTATCACGATTCCAAAATTATGGGATATGATGAAGTCGCAGTCTATATAGCTGATTCCTTTATTCTGAACGGTAAGGTAAAACTCCCGGACAGTGATAAATATATGTTGATAAAACTGTATGCCGATGCCAACAGACTGTCTCTCATCGGTCTGCCGGCCCAAGAATTGAACTTGCCGGATATGCAGGGAAAGGAGGTGTCCCTCAGGAACAGCCGCGGAGACTATAAACTGCTTATGTTTTATGAAGATGAATGTCCAGTATGTCGCAGGCAGATCCCCCGACTGATGGATTATCTTTCGACCTACAACGGGAAGAAAATGACATTCTACCGTGTTTATACCCAGTCCGACAGAGACAGATGGATATCCTGGGTAGCCGATATGCAGAAAAATTATAAGTTGAGCCCCAGAATAACCGTCGTGGATGTGTGGGATCCTGAATTAAAGTCGGATTTTATACACAAGTACGGTGTCATTTCCACGCCTCAACTTTTTCTCATCGGCAGGGACAATATTATTCTCGGGAGAGGTTTGACACCGAATGCCGTCGGGCAGGTGATAGAAATAGTGGATCAGTATCCGGACCGTTACGAATCTGTATTCGCTCCTGTATTCCAGCCTCTTGTAAGAGTGGCGGAACCGGATATGACCAAAATCACCGATGCCATAGACATTTTCTTCAACGATTCTAAAGATACCCCTGACTTCTTCCACGAGAGTATGTTCTCCCTGTTCCAGTATCTGAAGAAACAGGAAGATTACAACTTGCAGAAAGGGGCAGTCTATCTGGCTGAGAAATATATTGTGAATATGCCTTCTATGTGGGAAGGTGTAAACTTTGTGGATGAAGGACAGACGGAAGGCAGCAGTCTTCTGGCGGACTATTCGACAGTGAAAGAGTTTTTGGATGCTACTGCCGAATCTGTCCGCAAATTCAAACTGAATCCTCTGGGTGAAAAGATTACTGATATTCCCCTGACTACAGCGGACAACGAAAAATTCAGTTTTACGCAGACAGGTTCTTCCTATACGATTCTGTATTTCTATTCATCCGGATGTGCTGTCTGTGACGCAGTCGGAGAGGAAATGAAAACTTTGGCCCGGGAATATGCGGACAGTGACGTGGAGTTTGTCGCAGTTTACACCGGGAAGGATAAGAACTGGCCTTCGACCATTACCGAAGTTACTGCCAAATGGACGGAAGTTTGGGATAGAAAAGGCAAGTCGGGTATGTTTCAGAAATTTGATCTGGATGGTCTTCCTAGAATCTATATTCTTGATAAACAACATAATGTGTTCGGGAAGGACTTGAATCCGGATACGGTGAAAGCGGTTTTGAATGCCTTGTTCCCGAAAGAAGACGCGAAGTGAGATGGGGGACTTTTTAAGAGGTATAATAGTCGGATTGGGAGCCTCGGTTCCTTTGGGACCGGTGGCCATACTCTGCATTCAGAGGACATTGGGAAAAGGACGTATTTCCGGTCTGTGTACCGGGATGGGTGCTGCTACTTGTGATACTGTTTTTGCTGCCATTTCCCTGCTCGGCGTTTCATTCGTCGAAGAATTCATCAAAAAAGCTCAGAATGAAGTAATGCTCATAGGAGGCTTAATCGTATTGCTTTTCGGCATTTTCACTTACAGAACGAATCCGGTATCTCAATTGTCCAATTTTTCCGGTGGAAAGAAGCGGAAAAAGAATTATCTGGCAGATTACCTGTCAACTATTTTGATGACTGTATCGAATCCGGGAGCATTTCTGTTTATGTTGGGTATGATAGCATTTGTCGGTGCAGGAACAGAAAATGAGAACCTCTCTGCAGTCATACTTATAGGTGTGCTGACCGGAACTGTCTTATGGTGGTTCTTCCTGACAGCCTTGATAAACAGATTCAGAAACTGGTTCCAGATGAAACAACTCCTTATCTTGAACCGGATTTCAGGTGCTGCCATTATGATATTCGGAGTGGTGGCAGCCATCGATGGAATAATCTGCCTCTGTCAGTGATTCGCCTCCTGTAGGAAAGCGCTTATATTCCGTGCTATTCCCTGGACAAGTCTGTCAAGGGCTTCAGAACTGGCCCATGCTACGTGGGGTGTGAAGCGTAATTTTTCCGGGTGCTTGGAATGGAGATAAGGATGGTCAGCAGGAAGAGGTTCTGCAGTGAATACGTCACACGCTGCACCTGAGATTATTCCGGAATCCACAGCTTCGACCAGGTCGCTTTCCTTTATGATGCCGCCGCGAGCCATATTGACGATGATGGCTGTCGCTTTCATTTTTCCGAGTTCAGCCGAACCGATAAGCCCATTGGTTCTGTCGGTGAGTGGAGCGTGTATGGTGACAGCGTCTGATTCTGCCAGAAGAGTGTCAAGAGGTACGCTCGGATAGATTTTGCAGTGTGATGTTCCGGAGGTGGAGAAGTAAATCACCTTCATTCCGAAGGCGGTGGCGATGGAGGCCACTTTCTGACCTATCGTCCCCATTCCTATGATACCAAGTGTCTTTCCTGCAAGTTCGGTGAATGGTTTGGAAACGTCTGTGAAAATCCCGGAAGCTGTGTAGGAACCGTCTTTAACCTCACGGTCGAAACGTTCGGGAGAACAGGACAGGTTCAGAATCTGGGTAAAGGTGAGCTGGGCCACGGAGTCTGTGGAATAAGCGGCCACATTCTTTACCGGTATCCCGCGGCGGGCTGCCGCTTGGATGTCGATGAAGTCGGAGGCCAAGCGGGCTTAGGAAGA
>JAZUEO010000016.1:0-4113 GCA_045640205.1 Candidatus Coprenecus sp.
CACACGCGAGTCACTCGCGTGTGCGCAAGGTGGGGAAACCCGGCCGACAAGGTGACATACGAAACTTGAATAAAATAAATAAAATATTTTACCATTAAAATAAGGTTTTTCCCCAAAAAAAACTTTAATTTCGCAAGATGAAGTTTTAAGAGAAATGAGTAAAGGGAAAAATAGGAAATTTTGGGTAATAGGACTGATAGGAATACTGCTTGGCTTCGTTCTTGCCATTACTGCCAACAAATTTTATCACAAGAGTTCCACGAATGAATCGTGTATGTCCTGCCATTACCACGAAGACACGGACAATGCATGGAAAATGTCCGTTCACTATAATGGAAAGACAGGTGTAAAGACTGACTGTGCCGCCTGCCATCTCCCTCCGGAAGGTTCCATTGATCACTTCGTGGCGAAAGCCAAAACAGGAATGAAGGATGTGTGGTCCTATATCACCAAGAACAAGGAGGACATTGACTGGCAAATCAAGAAAGAGCTTGAATATGCGCAGAAAATAGTCTATAACGAATCCTGTTTGGAATGCCACGTATCTCTTTATCCTCAGGGGATCTCCGATGACGGTATGATTTCCCACCTCTATTATGACGACAACAAAGACAAATACAACCTGCAGTGCATCAGTTGTCACATGAACGCAGGTCACTATGACCCGAATTTCAAACACGAAAAGATGGTCGGCCTTCCCACCTTCGAAACCACCGGAAGCGAAATCTACACGGTACCCGCCGAAATCAAGGCCTTTGAAAATTACACCGAGACCATACCCGGCACATCCATTTCCATCAGTATGGTGGCGGTTCCAGGGGGTTCCTTCCAAATGGGAAGCCCCGAAAACGAGCCCTTCCATCAGGAAGATGAATCACCTCTGCACGAAGTGACAGTATCATCATTCTTCATGGCCGAGACAGAGATAACATGGAATCAATACTGGGCTTTCTACGCAGCCACGATGTCTGAAGGTCGCACCCCTCCGTCAGTAGTTTATGAGAACAATGCCAAGAATGAGCTTGATGCCATCAGCGGCCCTACTCCTCCGTTCGGGAATCCCGATCAGGGATGGGGTCAGGGAGAACGTCCCGCCATTACGATGACTCACTACGGAGCTGAAACCTTCTGTCAGTGGCTCTCTCTCAAGACCGGAAAGAAATACCGTCTTCCGACCGAAGCCGAATGGGAATATGCAGCGAGAGCCGGCTCACAGACTCCATATTTCTTCGAAGGAGATCCGAAGAAACTTTCAAACGAAGGTTTCCTGAAAGGAATCTTCAAACCCGATACGGCCGGAATAAACCGCTTCGCCATATATGCCAACAACAGCCGCAACAGAACGGCAGAACCCTCGAAGGTGGCGCCCAATCCTTTCGGTCTGAAGAATATGTACGGGAACGTAATGGAATACTGCTCCGACTGGTATGCCGAAGATGCCTACCGGAATGTCAAAGATGGGACCACGAATCCCACCGGTCCGGCAGAAGGAACCGAATACGTAGTCCGCGGCGGTTTTTACGGGGATGATGCTTCTATGCTGAGAAGCGCTTCCCGCGCACATACCGAACACGAAAGATGGCTGAGAACCGACCCTCAGAATCCCAAAAGCATCTGGTGGTATTCCGATATCAAAGGTATCGGATTCCGTATAGTTTGCGAAGTGCCCGAAGAAATGAAATAACAAACCAACCAAATATTAACTGATATGAGCAATCAAAAACTAGACAGAAGAAAATTCCTGAGTACTTCAGCCCTTCTCGGCACTGCAGGAATCATCGGACTGGCCTCTTGTGGCAGCAAAAAAGCGACAGTAACCCCTCTGAAAAACCCGGGAGAATACTACTCTCCGGAATTACCTGACAAGGCTATTGACGGAAAAGAACTCAAAGTCGGCCTCGTAGGCTGCGGTGGACGTGGTACCGGAGCCCTTCAGAACCTTCTCGAAGCCGCCAACGGCATAGTGGTGACCGCTTATGGTGACGTCTTCGCAGACAGACTCGAATCCTGCAGAAAAACCATCAAGGAAAGTTTCGGACAGGACGTTCCCGATGCGAACTGTTTCACCGGATTTGACGCATATAAGAAAGTCATAGATATGGTTGACATAGTCATCCTGACCACTCCCCCCAACTTCCGCCCCTATCACTTCCAGTATGCTTCGGAAAAAGGCGTTCATTCTTTCCTCGAAAAACCCATTTTCGTTGACCCTAAAGGTTATCGTGTAACAATGGCAGCCGCCAAAGTCGCTGAAGCCAAAGGTCTCTGCGTGATTACGGGAACCCAACGCCGTCACCAGCGTCCCTACGTGGAAGCCAACAAGCAGATTCAGGCAGGCCTCATAGGAAACATTACCGGAGGCAACGTTTACTGGAATCAGAGTATGCTCTGGTACAAAAAACGTCAGGCAGGATGGAGCGATATGGAATGGAACATCCGTGACTGGGTTAACTGGAAATGGCTCTCAGGCGACCATATCGTGGAACAGCACGTCCACAATATCGATGTATTCACTTGGATGTCTGGTCTGAAACCACTTAAAGCCAACAGTTTCGGTGCCCGCCACCGCCGTATCACCGGTGACCAGTACGATATGTTCAGTACCGACTTTGAATTCGAAAACGGAATTCACCTTCACAGTATGTGCCGCCAAATAGATGGAACCAGTACATCTGTTCACGAAGAAATTCACGGAACCAAGGGATACTGGAACAGCGATACTGAAGAAATCCGAGATTGGCAGGGTCAGCTTCTCTGGAAATTCGACAAGGATGCCGCTGAAGCTGAATTCAAGCAGCATAACCCCTATGTTCTTGAACACGTTGACTGGATAAACCATATCCGCCGCGGTGAAATGCACGATGAGGCTCCACAGACAGCCATATCCACACTTGCCGCCGTTATGGCACGTGAATCAGCATACACCGGCAAGGTAACGGAATGGGATGAAATCAGTGCATCACCTTTAGACTATATGCCCGAGAAACTCGAACTCGGTCCTATGGACATAAACAAGTATGGTGTAGCAGTACCAGGAACAGGAGAAGAGGAATAACCATATGAACAGAAGAAATTTCTTAAAGACTTCAGCCGTATCAAGTGCCGCACTGGCACTTGGTACAGGCTCTCTTGTATCCTCCTGCACAGCGAAGCCCGCTGAGGGAGTCAAGAAACCCGATACCAAACTGAATATCTCATTCCAGACAGGTACAGCCCCGGGTGAAGATCTCTCCCAGAAACTCGATTTTATGGAGAATCTCGGAATCGTCGGCTTGGAACCGGGAGGGCATGATTTGGCTGAACGTGTAGAAGAATATAAGAAAGCTCTAAGTGGAAGGAGTATCAAGATATCCGCCATCTGTGCAGGATTCGACGGATTCCTCCTTGCAGAAGAACCCTCTGTCAAGGCACAGTTCGACGAGACTTATCGCAGAATCCTTGAAGCCGCCGGAGAACTCGGTTCCACAGGCGTCATAATGGTCCCTGCCTTCAACGGTCAGAAACCTTGCAGGCCTCACACACTTGAGACCCGTCAATGGCTGACAGAGCAGCTCCATGAACTTGGAGAATTCGCTCTCAAATGCGGTACTACAGTAATTCTCGAACCTCTTAATAGAGGCGAAGCTTTCTTCCTCCGTCAGGTTTCCGACGCGGCGGCTCTCTGCCGTGAGGCTGACAGCAAGGGAGTGAAATGTATGGGTGACTTCTGGCATATGAAAGAGGAGACATCTGACTACGCAGCATTCATATCTGCCGGAGAATATCTCCAGCACGTACACATCGCCAGCCGCGGAGAGCGCAAGACTCCCGGTGAAGACGGTGCGCTCGATAATTACGTCGATGGGTTCCGTGCACTCAAAGAAATGAACTATCCCTATTACGTCAGCTTCGAATGCGGACTCAGGAGTGAGGACAGGGCCGCCACCGTAACGGCAGCAGTCGAACTCCTCCGCAAGCAATGGGAAATGGCATAACGGCCATCTTGAACTTTTGAAAAGAGAGTGCTCCTCGAAAAGTCAATTCGACTTTAAGGGGCACTCTCTTTTTCTATTGCTCTTCTCCCCATTTAGAAGTTTGTCTCAAAAGCATAGACCTCTCCGGGGGCGAAGGTAT
>JAZUEO010000017.1:0-4929 GCA_045640205.1 Candidatus Coprenecus sp.
TGCCTGAAGACCTTTTATCCACATTTTCGCAGGAGAGAAAGTATGCATCCAGGTTATCACACCTACACACGCGGGTTCATTGTTGGCCGCCTTCATTATGGTCTCGACTTCTCTTGATGAATTCGCGGTACCCTTGTACACCACCTTGATGGGAATCAAGCCACCGGCATTGAGACCTTCGACCATTTCCTTGGAATGTCCGTCAACTATCCTGACTGTTTCGCCTCCGTATAGAAGCTGTGCTCCGGTAATCCACCAGAGTTCCATATTTTCAAATGCTTTGTTCATATCATTGATTATTATTTCGAATTCTGTCCATAATAAGCATCCGGGCCGTGCTTGCGGCTGTAATGCTTTTCGATGAGAAGTTTGCTCATAGACGGCGAATGGTTCACGATATCAAGTGTCGATAGATTCAGTGTCATTGACACAAAACCCATCTTCGCGACCTGCTCCAGAACCACGGCATTATGTACTGCATCGTCAGCATCCATGCCCCAGGAAAATGGGCCGTGGTTTCTTACCAGAACTGCCGGAGTATCCATAGGGTTCATCCGTTTGAATCGTTCTACGATGACATTTCCCGTTTCCTTTTCATATTCTCCGAAAACTTCGGACTTCTTCATCCGACGGGTACAGGGAATGTCATCCCTGAAGTAATCCGAATGGGTGGTTCCGATGTTGGGGATATTCAGACCTGCCTGTGCCCAGGCAGTGGCATATGTGCTGTGAGTATGAACGATTCCACCTATTTCTCCAAAGGCCCTGTAGAGTACCAGATGGGTAGGAGTATCTGAAGATGGTTTCAATTTCCCCTCCACCACATTCCCGTCCAAATCCACGACGACCATGTCTTCCGCCTTCATATGGTCATAACTCACTCCTGAAGGTTTGATTACCACCAGACCGCTGCTGCGGTCGATGCCGGAGACATTGCCCCAGGTAAAAATCACAAGCCCGTGTCTGACCAGTTCGAGATTGGCTCTGCAGACCTTATTTTTCAGTTCCTCCAACATATCACCAGAGAACTATGTAAAGAAATGCGACTACCAGCACTGCCAGTGTTCCACCGATGGTATATCCGCGGCTGGTATGGAAGAGGCTCAAATCGATGTCGAGAGCCTTGTTGTCTCTGACAGTGTCATTGGAATTACTGTACAGCCAGATAGCGGAACATCCCACAAGTACTCCGAAGAAGAAGAAAGCCTGAAAACCGATATCATTCAGATAAGCGATGAGATTCGTTTCATAAGATGTTCCCGCAGGGAGCAAACTTCCCCAAATGACTACTACCGCAGCCAGAACGATGAAAAACAGGCCGCTGAATCCTAAAATACGGCACCATTTCATCATAACTGAACGGTCCCGCTGCGAAGGAAGTGTGCAGGAACAACTGTTCTTATTGTCGGCCAGTGAAATGAGGACGAACATAAAGAGCAGAATCATAAAAATGTAGCCTGCCCTGAACTGGAAAGGAACGTCACCGAGGAAGAGTTTGAAACATACACCCAACGGAATAGTGGCTATCGCCGTCCAAACAGCAGCCTTCGCAGAGGCTCTCTTCCAGAGAAGCCCGAAGCCGAATACGGTAATGATACCGGGGTAGATGAATCCGGAATATTCCTGTATATATTGGAACGCCTGATCAAGACCACCGAGAAGAGGTTTGACAGCCACTGCCGCAATGAGCAATGCGCATAAGGAAATAAGTCGTCCCACGTTTACAAGTTTGCGGTCTCCGGCATCCCTGTTGATATACTTTTTGTAGATATCCATCGTGAACAGGGTCGAGGTACTGTTGAGCATCGAGGCCAGAGAAGAGATGATGGCCGCAGCGAGAGCGGCAAAAGTCAGCCCCTTGATTCCTGTCGGGGTAAAGTTCCTCACAAGCCACGGGTAAGCATCATCGGAGACGGATATGCTGCCCTGAAGTCCGGAAACTATTTCAGGATGAATGGAAATATAATAGGCGCACACACCGGGGAGAACGACTATGAACGGTATCAGAATCTTCAGGAATCCGGCGAAGATAAGCCCCTTCTGGGCTTCCTGAGTACTCTTGGCGGCAAGTCCTTTCTGAGTGATGTACTGATTGAAGCCCCAGTATCCAAGATTGGTCAGCCATACTCCTCCCACGACTGCGGCTATACCCGGCACATTGGCAAAAGCATTTTCCCCGTGGCTGCGCTGGATGACCAGATGCAGATGACTGTCATTCAGATGTTCACCGGTCGTCAAGTCAATGAACACGTTATGCAGACCGGCCAAAGCGCCTTCTCCCCCACCGACTGCCGTCAGTGCGAACCAAGCTGTTACAAGGCCGCCTCCGACAAGGAAAGTAACCTGCAGGACATCCGTCCAGGCGACTGAAGCAAGGCCTCCATAGATGGAATAAATTCCGGCTATGATGAAAAGGGCCAGAATAATCACCATCCTCATCGAAATCATATGCCCTCCGACAGCTACCGAGACTCCCTGAAGACCGAGAATCTGCTCTATGGCAAGAGCTCCGAGCCATGCGACTGAAGTAAGGTTCACAAAAACATATAGGAACAGCCACAGAATCGAGAATGCCAGCCCCACTCCATCGTTGTAACGTTCACGAAGGAACTGAGGGATTGTAAAAATCTTCCTTTTCAGCATTACGGGAAGCAGGAATTTACCTATCACGACAAGGGTGACGGCTGCCATCAGTTCGTATGCGGCTGTCGCTATTCCGTCAGCATAACTGGTGCCGGACATACCGATGAACTGTTCGGCGGAAATGTTCGCCGCTATCAGTGAGGCCCCCACAGCCCACCATGTCAATGTATTTCCCGCCAGAAAATAATCCCCCGCGCTTTTTTCAGTACCTTTCTTCGTGCGTCCGAAGAAAAGACCGAGGCATACGAGAAGAATGAGATACACGATGACTATCACAAGGTCCACCAAGTGGAACCCGGATGCCGCTATAGAATCAATAACCCCCATATCTCAGTAAATTACTCATTGACCACATCAAATCCGTAAATACAACGGCTTGAATATTTCTCCCCGGGACGCAGCACGACGGTCGGCCAGGCCTCCTTGTTCGGGCTGTCGGGATAATGCTGGCTTTCCAGGCAGATGGCGGTACGATGCTTATAAGTAACACCTCTCTTACCTGTCACTGTTCCGTCAAGGAAATTGCCGGTATATACCTGCAAACCGGGTTCATCGGTATAAACCGTCAGACGTATGCCGGTACGCGGTGATACGACAGACGCGGCAGGCTTCGAAACGTCACCCTTGGTGTCTAAGACCCAGTTATGATCATAACCATTCGCCAATGCGATAGGTTCGAACGAAGTGTCTCCTATCCTTTCACCGATTCTGACCGGGGTTCTGAAATCAAGCGGAGTACCCTCGACGGAAGCGATTTCACCCGTAGGAATGAGACCGGCATCAGTGGGAGTGAAACTGCTGGCATTGATTTGAAGAATATCATCGAGAACAGTGAAATTTTCAGGTTCTCCGGAAAGATTGAAGTAACTGTGGTTCGTCATATTTATTATGGTAGGCGCATCCGTTGTCGCTTCATATCGGATATCTATCTTGTTGTCATCGGTGAGGGTAAAGATAACGTTCACATTCACGTTGCCGGGGAAACCGTTTTCTCCATCCTTTGATACGAGGGCGAGTTTCAGATGTGAAGCATCCTGTTCCAGCACGTCGAATACACTGTAATGCCAGCCGGTAGGACCACCGTGAAGACAGTTTTCTCCGTCATTTTTGGGCAGATTGTACTCCTTGCCGTCCAAAGTGAATTTCGCGCCCCCTACCCTGTTCGCATAACGGCCTATGGTCGCTCCGAAATTAGAGTCATTGTTCTCCGGGAGATACTCTGCGATGGAATCGAAGCCATGCACCACGTCACGGTATTTGCCGTCGCGGTCTGGAACCGCTATGGACACTATACGACCACCGAAATTGGTTATACACACTTCCATCCCCGCCTTATTCACGAGGGTGTACAAAGCAATGGAGGAATTATTGTACTCGCCCTCGAATGCCTTGGGGTCAAGTCCGGATTTGGTAAGATTTGAATCAGGTGCAGCGCAAGAGCAAGCCAGAGCGGCCGCTGCGATTAAAGACAATGTTGTTTTCATATTTCCGATTATTTGATTTCCAATACTACTACTGATGCCTGAGGCATCTTTACTTCGATTCCCTCTGAATTCCTGCGCATATCCTTGAACTCTTCGGGCGCTATTTTCGGTGACTGGCCGAAGTCATTGAAATCGTGAACGTCGGCCGCATTGAGGATGACACCGCTGACTTTCACGTTCTTGGCAGACTTGAATGAATCCCAGTCAAGAAGCACGGTATGAGTCTTATCCTTCGATGGATTCACGATGGAGACGTGCATAACGCCATCCTTTCTGGAAGCGGAGACACTGAGGGTGGGAACATTACCCTTGGATGTCCATAGAATGGGTTCCGACTCATACTCGGCCGGTATGTATTCAGCATCTTGATGCACCCTGTACATATCGAAAATATGATAGGTAGGCGTAAGCACCATCTGATTTCCTTTGGTAAGAATCATCGCCTGAAGCACATTCACCACCTGGGCTATGTTGGCCATCTTTATGCGTTTCGTATATTTCTGAAAGATGTTAAGCGAAAGAGCCGCCACCATAGCATCACGCATAGTATTCTGTTGGAAGAGGTGTCCGGGATTAGTGCCGGGTTCCACGCTCCACCATGTTCCCCATTCATCCACTATCAAATCCACGTTCCTGTCCGGATCATAGCGGTCCATTATCTCCATATGGCGAAGAAGACAAGGTTCGATACCACAGGCCTTGGCAAGGACGTTGTAATAACCGTAATCGTCGAAACTGGCTGCAGTTCCGTCACCGCTTCTCTCCACTCCGGAATAGTAATGGACAGCGATGGCAGACATCC
>JAZUEO010000018.1:0-2525 GCA_045640205.1 Candidatus Coprenecus sp.
CGAAGCAGCCACATATTCTACAGTAGCAAATCCCTGTCCGTATTTTCCTGCAGCATCCAGTTTATCGACAAGTTCCTGAGGTATAATTTCCCCGGTGCTGAAGTGCTTGGCATAAACTTTCAGGACCTCGGGTTCGAATGCCCAGTGCTCATTAAGCTGCGAGGGAAGTTCCACAAAATCCCTCTCCACGCTTGCAACACCTTCATATACGGTATTCTGAAGAAGAGCTTGAAGAGCATGTCCGAACTCGTGGAAGAAGGTCTCGACCTCATCGCTGGTAAGCAGAGCCGGTTTGTCTCCAGTGGCACGGGCGAAATTACCGCAGATGGTGACTATCGGAGAAACATTGTTCCCCTGTGCATCGTGATGCTGCTCGCGATATCCTCCACACCAAGCTCCTCCCCTCTTCTGTCCGGGGCGGGCAAACATATCCATATAGAGAATTCCGAGGTGGCTGCCGTCACCGTCCTTGCATTCAAAAGCTATGGCTTCGGGATTCGGAACCGGAATGTCATTGATTTGTGTAAAACTGATGCCATACAGTCTGTTGGCCACATAGAAAATTCCCTCACGCACATTTTCGAACTTGAAATATGGCATCAGGTCAGTCTCTTTCAGCTGATATTTGGCATTCTTGGCCTTTTCGAAATAATATCTCCAATCCGCCGCTGTCAGTTCCTCGATTCCATCTGCGGCGGCCAGAGGCTTCATATCTTCCAACTCTCTTTTGGCTGAAGCCACAGCCGGAGTCCATACCTGATCAAGGAGTCCATACACGGCCTCGGGGGTCTTGGCCATACGGGTCTGAAGCTTGTATTGGGCGAAGTTCGCATAACCCATCAGGCGGGCCACTTCGAGACGAAGGGTGACAAGCTGCTTGATAACATCCTTATTGTCTTCCCCATTGCCGTTATTGCATCTGTTAAGATAAGCCTCTTCCATTTTCAAACGCAGTTCCCTGTTATCCGCATTGGTGAGAAATGGAATGACCGAAGGATTGTCGAGTCCGAAGACCCATTTCCCCTCCATCGAACGGGCGGCGGCCCTCGAAGCGGCATCGTTTATCTGGTCTTCGGTTAGACCGCTCAAATCCTCTTCATTGTCTATGACAAGTATGAAGGCAGCCGTTTCCTTGAGTACATTCTGGCCGAACTTCATTTCAAGATTGGCGATTTGGGTATTGAGTTCCTTCAAGCGCGCTTTCTTGTCTGCTGGCAGTGTCGCACCGGAAAGTTCGTAATTCCTGTATGTCTTGTACAGAAGACGGGCCTGCTGCTCGTCGAGTTTCAATTCATCGCGACAGTCCCAGACGTTCTTCACCCTTTGGAAAAGTTTCTCATTGAGAGACACTTCATTCATATGAGCAGTGAATACGGGGGTCACACGCTCCTCGATGGCCATAAGCTGGTCGGATGAATTGATGGATGTTTCGCTTTCAAAAACGTAAAGAGCCTGGCTCAGGGTTTTCCCCGAACGGTCCAATGCCGCTATTGTATTTTCGAAATCGGGAGTGGCAGGATTTGAAATTATAGCCTCTATTTCCTTATTGTGTTCTTCTATACCCTGAAGGATGGCCGGTTCATAATCCGTTATCTGTACCTCATTGAAAGGAGGAACGCCAAAAGGGGTGTTCCATTCCTGAGTGAGGGGATTCTGTCTATTTTCGCATGACATATTCATCATCAGAAGGGCAGCCATTGCCACCGGAATCATTTTTTTCATAATCTATACTGTTTGCTTTATGGATTCATCAGCCGAGATACCCTTTCAGAAGTTTGCTTCTGTTGCTGTTTCTAAGGCGCCTGATGGCTTTTTCCTTGATTTGTCTGACTCTCTCGCGGGTCAAACCGAATTTTTCACCTATCTCCTCCAGTGTCATTTCCGCAGTACCGATACCGAAAAAATCCTTTACGATATCCCGCTCCCTCTCCGTCAATGTACACAAAGCGCGTTCTATTTCCTTATTCAGTGATTCATTCACCAGACCACGGTCAGCATTCGGAGAATCATTGTTTACGAGCACATCTAGCAGACTGTTGTCTTCTCCGTCCACAAAGGGGGCATCTACGGATACGTGCCTTCCGGATACTCTGAGGGTATCGGCTATCTTCTCCCTGGGAATCTCAAGGATATCGGACAGTTCGTCAGCGGAAGGCATACGTTCGTTCTCCTGCTCGAACTTCGAGAGCGCTTTGTTTATCTTATTGAGAGAGCCCACCTGATTCAGAGGAAGCCTCACTATTCTGGACTGTTCTGCAAGTGCCTGGAGTATAGACTGGCGAATCCACCATACAGCATAGGAGATAAACTTGAAACCCCTCGTTTCATCGAATTTTTCGGCAGCCTTGATAAGTCCGAGATTACCTTCATTTATCAAATCGGGAAGGCTCAAGCCCTGATTCTGATACTGTTTCGCCACGGATACCACAAACCTGAGATTAGCGCGCGTCAGTTTTTCCAAAGCTTCGTGGTCACCTTTTTTAATCCGCTGCGCCAGTTCGACTTCTTCTTCAAGTCGGATCGTA
>JAZUEO010000019.1:0-3664 GCA_045640205.1 Candidatus Coprenecus sp.
CAAGACCAGCCTTGTCCCTCAGGAAGATTTGGGTACCATCAACGTCAATGTCCAGTGCTCACCCGGTGTGACGCTTCAGGAAACGACCAAGGCTATAGACCGTGTGGAGGAAGTAATCAAAACGATTCCTCAGGTGGAACGGTATTCGCGTGTGGCGGGTGCCAGTGCCAGGTTCGAAGCCAGTTCGGCTGCCGGTAACTTTACCATCAGGCTCAAGAATTGGGATAAGAGGACAGGGAAAGGAGATGATATCAGTTCGGTGATGGAGGAAATATACAGACGTACCGATGATATAACCACCGCTCAAATCCGTCTTTCCACGCGACCTATGATAGCCGGTTATGGCGTAGGGAGCGGTTTCGAACTCTATGTGCAGGATAAGAAGGGGGGAAGCACCGAAAACCTTCTTAAATATACCAGAGATTTCATCTCAGCCCTTAATGAAAGACCGGAAATTTCCCGTTCATATACCACTTTCGATACGAAGTATCCACAATTCATAGTCGAAGTGGATGCTGCCAAATGCAAGAAAAACGGAATTTCGCCACAGGCTGTCCTGAATGTGCTTTCCGGATATGTCGGAGGAAAATACGCATCGAATTTCAACAGGTTTACCAAACTCTACAGGGTAATGGTACAGGCTCCTCCGGAATTTCGTACAGATTCCGAATCCCTGAACAATATCTTTGTCAAGACTTCTTCCGGAGAAATGTCTCCGATAGGTCAGTATATTACACTCACCAGAGTATATGGCTCTGAAAGCCTGTCAAGATTCAATCTTTTCCCCTCTATTACAGTATATGGAGAGCCTGCTTTCGGATATAGTTCAGGACAGGCCATCGCGGCCATCAAGGAAACCGCCGATGTCGCTCTCCCCGAGGGTTACGGTTTTGAATTCGGAGGAATGTCCAGAGAGGAGGCCGAAGGTGGAAATTCCACCGGTATTATTTTCATTCTCTGCATCGTTTTCATATATCTGATTCTTTGTGCCCTGTATGAAAGTCTGATGATACCTCTGGCGGTTATTCTGTGCGTTCCGTTCGGACTGGTGGGAAGTTTCCTCTTCGCAAGGGCGTGGGGGCTGGAAAACAATATCTATCTTCAAATCGGACTTGTGATGCTCATAGGACTTATCGCCAAAACCGCCATTCTTCTTACCGAATATGCATCCCAAAGGCGCAAGTCAGGACTTTCCATTCCTATGTCTTCCCTCTTTGCGGCCAGAGCCCGACTTCGTCCCATCATTATGACGTCGATGACAATGATTATCGGTATGCTTCCCCTGGTATTCGCCCACGGAGTGGGTGAGAAAGGCAATATGTCAGTGGGAGTCGGTGCGGCAGGAGGAATGCTCGCCGGTACAGTCGCCATACTGTTTGTCGTACCCATATTATTCATCGCATTCCAGTATATTCAGGAAAGGTTCCTTCCCGGAAGGAATCCTGTCTTGGATGAAATGGGAACGAAAAATACAGAAAATCAATGAAAGCCGGTATGAAAAAGTTTTTTGCAACAGCCGCCATATTGATGAGTATTATCTCCTGTGGCATCTATTCGACATATACGAGACCTGAAATCAGTGATATCAAGATTACTGAAAGTGTTCCACTGCCGCGGTGGAAGGATTTTTTCAAGGATTCCTGTCTCCAGGTTCTTGTCGAAATGGCCTTGGAAGGCAATACTGATTTGAAAATAGCATCCCTCAAGACCAAAGAGGCTTCCGCACGTCTGAAGGAGGCTTCACTATCTTTCTTCCCTTCGCTTGACTTGAATGCAGATGCCTCACGGACACAGGCATTCTCTTTCGGGGCATCGTCATCGTGGGAAATCGACATTTTCGGGCGTATGAGAAATGAAAAGCGTCTGGCCGCCGCCTCTCTCGAAGAGGCCAGAGCTTATGAGCAGGCTGTGAAAACGGGACTCATCGCCACGGTGGCGCAGGGGTATTTTACGTTACAGGGACTCGACAGTGAACTTGAAATATCCATAAGAACGCTTGAAAATTGGGAGAATTCGCTCAAGGTTATGGAGGCTCTCAAGCGCGCAGGACGTACCACAGAGGTGGCTGTTCTTCAGTCTGAAGCCAAGAAAATGAGGCTGGAAGCCTGGATTCTCACCATCCGCAAGAATATAGTGACGACTGCGAATTCCATCTGTACCCTTATCGGATGTACACCTATGCAGATAGAAAGACTCCCGCTTGCCGAGCAGAAAATGCCCGAACTGCTTGAAAGCATTCCATTGGAAGCGGTCGCCATCCGTCCTGATGTCCGAAGATCAGAGATGGCTCTGGCCCAGGCATTTTATGCTACAAATGCTGCACGGTCCGACTTCTATCCTTCCGTGAAACTTTCCGGGAGTGCCGGATGGACGACCGATGGAACGTCAATAGCCGATCCTATGTCTTTTATCTGGAAGGCTGCTGGTTCCCTGTTACAGCCTGTTTTCCGTAACGGTGCCAATAAGGCTGCTCTTGAAGTGGCCAAGGCCAGGCAGGAAGAGGCACTTCAGTCTTTCCGTCAGTGTCTGCTGGAGGCAGGAAAGGAGGTGAACGATGCTCTTGTCGTGTGTCAGGAGGCCGGAGGCAGACTTGAAATCGACCGTCAAAGAGTGGAAACGCTTAATGATGCAGTGGCCAAAATCCAACTTCTGATGAATCACTCAACGACCAATTATCTCGAAGTGCTTACCGCTCAGCAGTCGCTGCTCGATGCGGAACTGGATGTGGTTAATGATATAGTCAGTCTGGATGCTTCCATAGTCTCACTCTACCATTCGCTCGGGGGCGGAATAATGTAAGTCAGACGTATTTGACTTTCTTTACCGGATCACAAGTCAGACCTACTCCGAGTTTCTGAAATACTTTTCTGTCCACTTCACTCAGCATTGCTGTGCAGTGGACTTGACACCCTTTCAACTGTGGAAGACAGTCGAGAGCCTTTCTGCAGTTTTCATCATTCTGACTGAGCACGGACAGAGCGACGAGTACCTCATCTGTGTGAAGGCGTGGATTATGCCCGTGAAGGAAATCGACTTTGGTTCTTTGTATGGGTTCTATCATACACTGGGGAATGAGTTTGATCTCGTGAGGAATACCGGCCAGATGTTTGATGGCGTTCATTATCAGTGCGGCGCTTGGACCGAGAAGTTCACTTGTTTCCGCTGTCAGAATTGTTCCGTCCTGCATTTCTATGGCCGAAGCATTTACTCCGGATTTCTCCTTTCTCTCCTTGGCCGCCACTGTAGTTTTCCTGTATCCGGTAGTGATGTCTGTCTGCTTCATCAACAGGGCTATCTTGTTTATCTCGGTATCATTACAGGCTCCGTCAGCCATCTTGTTCAGAGCCGTATAATAGCGTCTGATGATTTCATCCTTTGCGGCAGCTCTGCACAATTCATCATCGTTGATGCAGAATCCTACCATATTTACTCCCATATCTGTGGGCGATTTGTAAGGGTTTTCTCCGTAGATACCCTTGAACAATGCGTCCAGGACAGGAAAAATCTCGATATCACGGTTATAATTGACCGCGATTTTCCCGTAGGCATCCAGATGGAACGGGTCTATCATATTCACGTCGTTAAGGTCGGCCGTAGCCGCTTCATAGGCGATATTTATGGGATGTTTGATGGGAAGGTTCCAGACGGGGAAGGTCTCGAACTT
>JAZUEO010000020.1:0-2544 GCA_045640205.1 Candidatus Coprenecus sp.
GGCCCATCAGAAGTGTCCTGTGTGGAAATATCACTGGGCGGAGACGGAAGCGGCCTTTCGCACTCAAGAAGGGAACGGACTATCGCGAAAATCGACGATATTTTTCTAAACTCCGACTCCGAACAGGAC
The DNA here is from genome assembly GCA_045640205.1 of Candidatus Coprenecus sp. GTDB lineage: Bacteria > Bacteroidota > Bacteroidia > Bacteroidales > UBA932 > Minthomonas. The sequence continues at coordinate 130 of JAZUEO010000020.1, forward strand.
AGCAGCGTCACCGTTGTATCCATAGACCAAATTTACAGCAGTCTTTTTGACTGGCTCGGACTGCTGAATATGAATGTGCTGATAATTCTGATATTGATGACTGCAGTCGCCGGATTCAATATGATTTCCGGACTGCTGATAATTCTCTTCAGAAACATATCGGCCATAGGTCTTTTCAAATCACTGGGGATGAGGACATCCGTGGTATGTCGCATATTCCTGTGGAAAGCCGGCATCATCATCGTTAAAGGTCTCGCCATCGGCAATGCCCTGGCTGTCCCCCTTCTCCTCTTGCAGAAGCAGTTCAGAATCATGAAACTGGACCCGGCCAATTATTTCGTGGACCACGTCCCCATTCACCTTTCTTTTTCCATGCTTCTGGCAGTAAATCTGATATCCTTTATAGTGATGATGCTGATAATGATGATTCCCTGCCGCTTCATCTCCGGAGTATCACCGGACAAGACCATAAAAATGTCCTGAAACTCTATGGTTCCACACTCTTGCAGTACACTTCGTACCGTTCCAGGATACCATTGACGAAATTCAAGGTTTCAGTTCCATTGAACATTCCCTTCTCCCTCATTTCCAAAATAGCGGACTCGACACCGGCCCAATTGGATGCATCATACCCCTGAGTCCTGGCATATTCGATACAGTTTCTTATCCGGCTCTCGCCGCAATTGTACGCAGCCAGAGAAAACTTGATTACATCAGCATCCGTGAATTCGGATTCAGAAAAATGTTTCAACAGGTTCAGCAAATGAAGTGTACCCAAATGGATGTTGTCCGAAGGTTCAAAAGAAAGAGGAAGACCATAATGCTCGGCGGTCAAAGGTCTCACCTGCATCAAGCCTACAGCATCGCGGGAAGACACCATTGATAGTACAAACTTGGATTCCTGACATATCAGTGAAGCCAACAGACGCCAGTCCCATTCCAAAATTCTGGCATTCTGTCTGATGATGTCATCGTAAGGGGAAATTCTCCGCGCCTTGACTGTATTGATGTCTATGGTATCCTTCGGGAGTCCAAGCTTCGGAAGGAGAGAAAACCTTGTCCGCATCGCAGAAAATTCGGGAGTCTCCATAAAAAGGCCGAGCCAATGATTCACATTTACCAACAGCCGCTTGTCATTTCTCCGGACAGCCCAACGGCACAGCCCCGACCTGAGACAACACTTGATGGCTCTTTCGTGAACAAGATATGAAGAATCTGTTCCATCGAGCAGAAGAATATCCAATCTTCCATCTTCAAGTTCACTCCACAGAATGGAAGAATCTGTATAGGTCAATCGCACATCGACACAGACCCCCTCATCATCACCGTATTTTTGAAGAAGAGCGTACTCCATCCCTGTGGCATAACCCAGACGGTCAGCAAGGTCAGCACGGAAGGCGACAGCAGCCCTTATGGTATCCCGCCCATCCGTAGAGAGTCTGGAACGTGACCGCATACTGTTTCTTCCGGCCAGAATCCCTACCAGAATACCGATACAGATGCCGCACATAAGCACGGTCAAAGTATGCACGATTAATGGGTGTTTCGTGACTGAATGCATATCAGAAATAGAAAGGCCAGAATATTCCCAGCTTTATGTTTCTGGTAGGTCGGATATAAGGATAAGCGGAGAAATAATCCCCATCAGGCCATCCTTGAGCGACATTGGTACATTTGACAAAAAGGGTGACTTTCTTCCACTGCACGTTGACGAAAACATCGATATACGGTGTCCCTCCCATTTTTTCCAGATGCTGAGTCTGGAACTGACCTACGGCCGGATTCCACATAGGAACATAATACCGGGTATTGAAAATGGCATCAGCACCTATCTGCATTTTCATAACCTGCGGACTGACTATAGGGAATTCGATGTACCAGCGGGAGTGGGCGGTAAACAGAGGAAGCGGTATCACGTCTTCGTCTGAAGAGAACTGACAGAGGAACTGATTGTCCAAATGGAATTTCCAAAGAATGAAATTTTTGGTCACCCCTGCACTTATTACGTTCACAGGTGTACCGTGCTGCCTGATGTATCCGGAATCATCATAATAAATGTGATTGGCGGTAAGTCCATATCCGAAAAATGCGGAAAGCATCCACTTCTTTACTGTTAATTCACCCTCCAGTTTCATCTTGGATACCTTACTGAAATCATTATCCCAGATATAATGATTCGAATAATAGAAATTCGAGAAATAATCCGGCTTCTTCAAGGAAGTGTGGAAACGGGCCGTCACATCCACCCCATCGAGAGTTTCCTTGAAGGGGAAGAATGAGAATTTCATAGCGGCATTTACTTCGAAATCATTTGGAGAGTATCCCATCAGGTCATACCTGAGGTCACCGTTCCAGGAAATGTAATTCCTGAATTTTCCGGAAGCCCCGCCATAGAGGAACACATTGTTGTACTTG
>JAZUEO010000021.1:0-2834 GCA_045640205.1 Candidatus Coprenecus sp.
TGCATCGCATAGAAGCGATTGGTCTCGTCATCCCATTCGAGGAGGGGGAAATCCACTACCCAGAGGGGAGCATATACGCTGAAGTCACGCAGGCCCAGACGGTTTCCCATTTCAAGCCGCAAGGATCCGAGCGCGGTCTGAGTTTTCCTTTTGCCTCCGGCAAGAATCAGAATCAAATCACCTTTCTGTGCTCCGCAGGCCTGAGCGATGGCCGCGAGGTCTTCGGGGTTATAGAATTTATCTACGGATGACTTGAAAGAACCGTCATCATTTATGCGGACATAAACGAGACCCTTGGCTCCGATTTGAGGTCTCTTGACCCATTCTGTCAGTTCATCGACCTGTTTTCTGGTGTAAGCCGCTCCACCGGGAACGGAGATGCCGCCTATGTATTCAACGGAATCGAACACACTGAAATCGTGCCCCTTCACGAGAGATGTGATTTCGTGCAGGCGCATATCATAACGGATATCAGGTTTATCGGAACCGTAGGAGTCCATCGCTTCTGAATACGGCATTTTGGGAAAAGGCTTGTCAAACTCTTTTCCGAGGACATTTCTGAAAAGTGTCTTGATGAGTCCTTCGAACACGGAGAGAATATCATCTCTTTCCACGAATGACATCTCGCAGTCTATCTGTGTGAACTCCGGCTGACGGTCCGCACGCAGGTCCTCGTCACGGAAACAGCGGACTATCTGGAAATAGCGGTCATAGCCTGCCACCATCAGAAGCTGTTTCTGCTGCTGTGGACTCTGGGGAAGTGCATAGAACTGTCCGGGATTCATTCTGGAGGGAACGACGAAGTCGCGGGCACCTTCAGGGGTGGACTTGATGAGGTATGGAGTCTCGATTTCCATAAAATTCTGGGAATCAAGATAATTTCTGATTTCGTGAGCCATTCTGTGGCGCAGCTCGAGCGCTTTTTTCAAAGGATTCCTGCGCAGGTCGAGATAGCGGTATTTTGCCCTGAGTTCTTCACCTCCGTCAGATACATCCTCGATGGTGAATGGCGGAACTTCTGCGGGATTGAGGACGTTCAAGTTTTCGAGAACGACCTCGATGTCTCCGGTTTCAATTTTGGAGTTTTTTGATTGTCGTTCCTTGACAGTTCCCGTAACCTGGATAACGTATTCGCGTCCGAGTTTGGATACACTCTCGTTCAGCGTCTCATTTTCAGTCACGATTTGCGTGATACCGTATCTGTCGCGGAGGTCGATGAAACTCATCCCTCCCATTTTTCTGATTCTCTGCACCCAGCCGGCCAGAGTGACCTGCTTTCCTGCATCGGTCAGGCGGAGTTCTCCGCAAGTATTAGTTCTGTACATATATCATTAGATTTTTCGTTTCTACGGCTCGGACTGCAAAAGTAAATATTTTGCTTGGCAAATGATGCGGATTGCGGGTGATTTTCTGCTATCATTTCACACTATATCCCTGCTCAGGGTGGGGAATAATCCGAATAGATAGTATTTCTCCCTGAACTTACCGCGGTAACGCTTGATAAAGAAGTTTATCCAATGGCTTTCGTAATAGTTCACCTTTTCCGGAAGGGGGAATCGATGTTCCTTGGCGAAACTCTGAATTTCCGAATATGCGCTGACGTAATCGGAACGTTTCTTTTCAGTCATTGTGGAATTTACGGTAGAGCCGGGTCGCTGAATGTAGTGGTACAGGGTGTCAGGAACGGAGACAATACGTCGGGCATAGAAAATCGATACGGTGGAAAACCAGACATCTTCATATTGTCTGTTTTCAGGGAAAAGGATATTGTTCGATTTCAGGAGTGAAGAGCGGAACAATTTGTTCATAACATAAAAAAAACGTTTTGATGTATCCTCGCTGATTCTGATTTTATCCTGAAGGGTTTCCGCAATGGAGGACTTTCTGTATCTGACGTTGTATTTATTATGCAGCGACTTGTGTTTGAGCATTCCCGCCGTAGAGATGTCAGCGTCATTCAAATGAGCTGCGGTGTAGAGTTTTTCGAAATAATCTTCATCGACATAATCATCGGAATCCACGAATCCGATGAATTCCCCTTTGGCATGACGGATGCCATTGTTGCGTGCAGCCCCCTGCTTGCTGTTCCGTTGGGAGAATGCCTCTATTCTGGAGTCCTTCTGACGGTATTCATTCAGAATATCAAGGGTGCTGTCGGTGCTCCCATCATCCACGCAGATGATTTCAATCTCTTTCAAAGTCTGATTTATCAGAGAGTCAAGACAGACGGAAAGATACTTTTCGACATTATAACAGGGAACGATGATAGAAACTTTAATCTCGGTCATAATTTCTGAATTAGGGAGCGAAGTTAATTTTTTTTACTTTTGCCATATGTATGTAAGACCTAAAAAGAATCTCGGCCAGCATTTTCTTCACGAAGAGGGAATAGCCGTATCGATAGTGGAAAGTCTTGGGGAGGGGAACGTCTCCGGAAACGGAAAAATGGATGTCCTGGAGGTGGGACCGGGGACCGGGGTGCTGACCAAGTACCTGCTAAGGAGAGATGACCTGGCACTCAGGCTCGTGGAGCTCGATTCCGAGTCAGTGCAGTACCTTTGGCTCAACTACCCTCAAGTCCGGAATGTCCTTTACGAAGAGGATTTCCTTAAAATGAAACTGGAAAAATTCTTTGACAGGAATTTCCGCATAATCGGGAATTTTCCATACAACATCTCATCGCAGATTTTTTTCAAGGTACTGGATTACCGTGAACAGATTCCCGAAGTGGTGGGTATGGTTCAGAAGGAAGTGGCCGACAGAATATCCTCCGCACCGGGGAACAAAGCTTTCGGTATACTGTCAGTTCTGCTTCAGGCGTGGTATGACATAGA
>JAZUEO010000022.1:0-4310 GCA_045640205.1 Candidatus Coprenecus sp.
AGCAACTCAGACTCTGGGTCGTTCAGATTCTTGGAGAGCAAGCTTGGAATGACGATATAGAAAAGGCTGCCCGGAAGTTTTTCAATGACACATTGGACAAAGACAAGACCAAGGAATACACCGGGCGGACCAACTGTTTCGGAATGTCATCCCGGATGGACGGGACAAAAAAGAATCGCCCTGCAATTACTTGAAAGGCGATTCTTTTTTGAGCGGAAAACGAGACTCGAACTCGCGACCCCGACCTTGGCAAGGTCGTGCTCTACCAACTGAGCTATTTCCGCGTTGATTGGGATGGCAAAGGTAAATGCTTTTTTTTATCTTCCAAAAAATAGTTTACAATTTTTTATTTTTTATCCTTAATTCCATCCCTGTACCGTTTCGTGACAGTATGTGGTCATATACGTACCAGTTCATAGTCCATCGTGCCCAGACCTATCTTTTCGCCGTGAACCAGCCCGGATTTCCAGTCTGTGTCAGGATGGGTGTAGTAGAATTTGTCATTGTCCCCCTGACAATTATGGGGATGGTGACATTTTTCGGTTTGGGCTGCATCGCGCTTGTCGGTGTACATTGTCCCCGGGAGGGCGGGAGCCTGCATAACCAGTTCTGCGCAGGCCATATCGAGTGCGATGGGGTCGAAGGAGGCAGCCATACCTACGTTCGGGACGATGGCGGCATCGTTTGACGGCCAGCAGTCACATTCGGGAGAAACATCCATTATGAAGGAGATGTGGAAGGCGGGTTTGCCATCGAGGATGGCTTTGGTATATTCGGCGATTTTGCAGTTCAAATCGTGGGAACCGGTATCATTAGGGGAGATGACGCCCCCTTTCTGACATGTGGCTATGCACTGTCCGCATCCGACGCATCTGGTGTAATCGATGGCGGCTTTGCGATCTGTCCCGACTTTTATGGCAGCGTGGGCACAGGATTTTTCACACATACGGCATCCGATGCAATTCTCCACATTGACTACCGGTTTCGAATCGGCGTGAAGCATCATTTTCCCGATTCGACTTGCCGCACCCATTCCCAGATTCTTCAAAGTCCCTCCGAAACCGGTCATTTCGTGTCCCTTGAAGTGGGTTACGGATATGATGACGTCCGCTTTGGCTATGGCAGAACCGATGATGGCTGTATGGCAATATTCTCCCCCTTTGACTTCCATTTCGACCGTGTCAGTCCCGTTCAGTCCGTCCGCGATGATAACCGGAGCGCTTACCGCAATGGGGTTGAAGCCGTTTTTCATGGCTGATTCCAAGTGGTTCACGGCATTTGAACGGCCCCCGGAGTAGAGGGTGTTGGCATCTGTGAGAAATACGTATCCTCCAAGTTTTTTCAGCTCTTGAACGATGACTTCCACATAATTGGCACGGAGGTAAGCCATATTCCCCGGTTCTCCGAAATGAAGTTTGACAGCTACGAATTTGCCTTCACAGGGGATGGTGTCAATGCCTGCGGCAATCAGCATTTTTCTGAGTTTTTTCAGAAGGCTGAACCCCGTCGGGGTTCTGAAGTCGGAAAAGAAAACTTTTGAGGCCATAGATAGAATTTATATAGTAACTGTACAAAGTTAAGTCTAATTTAGCTTCCATAGGTAATATTTACAGTATTTTATGTAAGTTTGCGATATGATATTGGATTTCAGACTGAAAGTATTTCTGGTGACTGCCAGATTGGGCAGTTTCTCGCGGGCTTCACGGGTGTTGAATATCACCCAGCCGGCCGTCAGTCAGAATATTGCGGAGCTGGAAAGCGATATAGGGGCGGAACTGTTCGTCAGAGGTGCCGGTCAGCCTGTTTCCCTGACTGACAAGGGAAAGTCTCTTTTGGCGTATGCCGAAAGGATTCTTTCTCTCTACGAGCAGTTGAATGCCGACCTTGTTCCCGGTGGAAGTCGTGGCGGAGAGATGGTGGAACTTCGCATTGCGGCGGTGAAACTTGCGGTACAGTTCGTATTGCCGGAGGCGGTGAAGAAATTCGGCAAATCACATCCGAATGTAAGTTTTTCCATTATGGAACGTACGGATGAGGAAATCGCAAGTCTGCTGAAAGAAGGTATTGTCGATTTCGGGATTAGTTCCACGAGTCTTGGGGAAGGGTCTTCTCTTCTGGCGGAACTTTCACCGGCAGGTTCCCCACGAGCCATTGCCAGAATATGGTCCACCACTTCGGGAAAATCCGAAAAGGATGAACTTATCAGGAAGTTCATCCTTAACATACTGACACTATGATGAAAAATAATTACCTTTGAAGTTGATATATGATATTTATGTACAAATACAAAATGAAACAAATCGTAATACTTCTCGCCGCCCTTACGCTCGTTGGCTGCGCCAAGCAGGAGCCATTTCAAGGGCAGAAACAAGCCTCCACTGACAGTCAAATCATCGTCACCGCCACCATCGAAAATCCTGCTACCAAGGTATCCTTCACCGAAGACGCCGGCACTCAAATCAAGGCCGCATGGGAGGCCGATGACCGCATCATCGGCTGGGACGAAAACGGTCGGACTTTCGAGCTTGCAGTCGAGAACATAAGGGACAACGGTGCGGCAGAATTCGCCATAGTGACAGGTTCCCTGCCATTGCCCACCAGCGGCAAAGTATATATGATTTATGCCCCCGGCAAGAGTCTCTCCGACATCAGCGACAAGAGCCTTGAATACGACCTTACCGCTCAGGATGGAAGCGAAGTTCCGGCATTGATGACAGCGACGGGTATCGTGGCCGGCAACAGGCTCGAACTCCGCTTCAACAACGAACTTGCCCTCGTGGCAGTCAAGAGCCCAAAACTTCCAGTAACCGTGGCGACACCCGTCTCGGGCCTCAAAATTTCCGGGGACAACGTCAACACCGTCGCCACCTTCTCAATGAACGGGGACGTCCTTGAAATGACCTCCTCTACTCCGGGAACTCTCACCAAAGCCTGCGAGTTTACTACCACCGAAACCGGTGAGTCTGACACTATGGTTTACTTCGCCGTCCTGCCGAACAGCACCCCTGCCGATGTCACCGTCAGCACCGTGAACCCCGAAGGATACCAGAATTCATATACCGGACAGACCTTTACGAAAGGACAATGCTATATAATGGACACTCAAACCATCGAAAAGCGGAAGTTCTCCATCACCATTGATGAAAACATTCAGAACGGCACAGTCACCACTGACCCCGCAGGCGAATGCGCCTGGGGAGAGACGGTGACGGTGAATGCAGAACCTGATGAGGAACAAGGCTATGTAGTCGACGTAATAAAGTACAACGATGGAACCACTGACTACGACATCACGGCGACCAGGTCATTTACTATGCCCCACAAAGATGTAACCGTAACAGTTATTTTCAGAAATGTTTTATTGAATGGAGATTTTACGGTGGATGATGATGGAACCATCGTTCATTTCTCTTGTGGAAATCTCCAGTTCAAGGCAGGAGACGGGACAGTCGCCGCCCCCCAATGGCGGTTTGCCTCTGAACAGTATGATTTCATCAATGGCAATCCCGGAAATACAACCAGAGAAGGACGAGAAACTCAAGCCGATTGGATAGACCTCTTCGGGTGGGGAGCAACCGGTAAAAATCCATATGGTCAGCCACCATACAGTATCGTCCATAACGATCTTGTATTTAAGACTGTAGAAAATGGGAATGCGGGTGAAAAACTCACCCGTGAAAATGGCGGAGACTGGGGAGTATGTATTGGAGAAGGATGGCGTACCCTCTCTAAAGATGAATGGGAGTATATAATCAAGCGTACAGTGAACAATAACACTGGCGAAGGTTACAGCTACCAACGGGCGACGATAAATTCAGATATGTCTGAAGGGATATACGGTTTGATTCTATATCCGGATGACTATACAGCGCAAACAAATGAGACAAGTTACACAAGTGACCAATGGTCTGCAATGGAAATGGCAGGTTGCGTATTCCTTCCGGCATCAGGATATCGATCTTATTATGGCAAAAGTAATGGCGGCAACTATTGGTCATCTACAGGATCTACTTGGGCGAGTGTTTTCGCTTATGCGTATTGGTTTATTTTTACTGAAACTGTGGTGCATACCGAAGCGATGAGCCGTCGTTGTGGACTATCTGTCCGCCTCATAAAACAAATTCAAAACTCAGTTGAATAGAAAGAACAAATAATATAACCCAATTACACATGAAAAAATCAGTATTAATTATCGCGGCTGTGGCACTTTTGGCATCGTGTACAAAGAGTGTCGAAGTTACCGATAAGGAACAGGCAGAGAAGGTCTGTGAGCTCACCCTCAGTACCATCACCAATGTTACCAAGTCCAT
>JAZUEO010000023.1:0-2472 GCA_045640205.1 Candidatus Coprenecus sp.
CCGACTTAGATGATAGCTGAGGTGACAGTCAATGGGCGGAGATTCCGTCCCTTGTGGTGTGAACCGTATTCTGTAGATGTTACGGATGCCATCAGGAGAGGGAATAATGAACTGGTGATTTCTGTTACGGGAACCTGGTTCAACAGACTGCGATATGATGCCTCGCTTCCGGAGGCGGAACGCAAGACATGGACCTTATGTGGCCCTTCTGCCGATGACGAACCGCGCCCGAGCGGACTGCTCGGTCCCGTGACCCTGGAGAAAATTAATTTTTATTAGATATATGAAAAAACAATATTTGATTTTTGCGTTAATCGCAGTGTTATTTGTATCAGTATCTTCTTTCGCTGCTGATAGAGGCGCCCAAAATTCCGCTGAGGCTCCCCGGTACTATAAAAATTCACTGGATATAGGATATAATCCGGGAGTATTGAGTTTCTTCAGGCTGGGTGTTTATGATAAATTGGCTAAACTGGATGCTTTCATCCCCTTTTCCGACCTGCTGATAGGAGCTGAGGCGACGGATTTGCGTTCGGGAGGGACCTTCTCCGTCAATTATATGCGAAGACTCAATGATTGGTTGTGGATTGGGGGCAATGTGAATTATGAATACGTAACTCTTGAATTGCGAAGCTACGAAACTGGCGAAATCTCCTCTAATGGAATAAGCGCCATTCCCATTATGGCCGTGGGCAAGGCCGCCTGGTGCCGCAGAACACACGTTTCTCTGTACTCTAAACTCGGCATAGGTGTAACTCCGGTATTCATCCAAGGGGGAACAGTTAAAGTAAAGCCGGCAGTCCAGTTGACACCCATCGGAGTCGAATTCGGAGGGAATCACGTATTCGGTTTCGTAGAGGGAGGTATCGGGCTGCAAGGTGTTCTTATAGCGGGTATGAGATTCCCGTTCTAGGTACTGCCTGAATTTCACCATTTTATTAACTTTGGAGTCGTGGAGGCCGGAATCGCCTCCCGAATCCGTTATGAAAAAATCAGTTTTGAAAATCTTTTTTGCTCTATCATTCATTCTGTATTCCATTGTTTCCCAAGCCGGGCCAATGGATGCAGTCCCCAAGGATGGACAATTGTATATGATTCCGGAGAACGGATCGGTGGTCCTTAAAATGCGGATATCACATTAGTATCGAAAAATAAATGAATATGAGAAAGTTCTTTTTGTTAATCGTACTTGTTGTCACAGCGGGCTGCTGTGCGGACAATATCGAAGTGTCGCGCATCTGGAATGAGAATTACAGCGCATTCCCGTCGATAGTCGAGTTTCAGGGCAAGTATTACGTGGCATTCAGGGAGGCCAGCAGCCACATTTTCGATGAAAACGGGAATGCCGACGGCAAGGCCCGGATACTGGTGTCAAACAACGGCAGGCGATGGAAATCAGTCGCGCTTATCGAAAAACCGGGTACCGACCTTCGTGACCCGAAATTGAGTGTGACCCCGGACGGACGTCTGATGGTGACCTTGGGAGGCTCTCTCTATAAGGACAGGGAACTGGTGTCATTCTTTCCTCACGTAGCATTCAGTAGCGATGGCCGTACATTCTCAGCCCCGGAAAAGGTCTCTTTCGACAGTTCCATCACAGACGAGCGCGAATGGATATGGCGTCTCACTTGGCACGAAGGGGTGGGATACGGTGTCAGTTACGGAGAACATTTCGCCCTTGTCAAGACTACGGACGGTGTGAATTATCAGACGGTCTGCGAACTGAATCTTGACCGTGCGCTGAGTCCGGGAGAGAGTACAATCCGTTTCGCACCCGATGGCAGGATGTATATGATGGTCAGATGCGAAGGCGGTGACGCGCTTGGCCGGTGGGGTGTGTCAGAGGCTCCATATACCGACTGGAAGTGGAGTGAGATGGATTTTCATCTCGGAGGCCCCGATTTCATCATCCTTGATGACGGAATGGTGGTGGCGGGTTCGCGCTACCATTTCCCTCACGGCAAGTGCAGGACAATGGTTCTGACCGGAGATCTTGACGGAAATTTCGAGGAGCGCTGGCTTCTCCCTTCGGGAGGAGATACCAGTTATCCGGGCTTTATTGACCGGGGAAATGAATTGTGGATGGTCTATTATTCCTGCCACGAGACGGCTGACGGTGGTTCCCACGGGACAATCTATGATTTTGACCCGTCGGCCGACAAGGCGCCGCGTGCCTCGATTTATCTTGCCAGAATTCCCAAGAAACTGCTGGTCTTCCACCGGAATCCGTACTTGAACTGAAATTGTGAAGTCTTTTACTTGAACAAATCAGAATGAGTACCTGTATAGAGAAATAGCAGATGTAGCTCTTTATCATTCTGTTCCCAGACCATCAGCCAATCCGGTTCGATATGACATTCCCATTGCCCACTGTATTTGCCATTGAGTTTATGTGGCCTATATTGAGCCGGGAGAGAACCGGTTTCCGCCAAAATGCTGATGGCCTCCTGAATATGTGACAAATCCAAGCCC
>JAZUEO010000024.1:0-4022 GCA_045640205.1 Candidatus Coprenecus sp.
CCAAGGACATAGAATGGCATTTCATAGGACACCTCCAGACCAACAAACTGCGTCACGTATTGCCCTATGTCCATATGATTCACAGTGTGGACAGCCTGCACCTGCTGGAGGCCATCGAGAAATGGTTTGCCGCAAGGGAAAGCGACGGCGATCTCCGGAGGACGGACGCCACAGGCAGAAATTGCGTGAAAGCGCTGCTGGAAGTGCATATCGGAGCCGAGGACACCAAACAGGGCTTCTCGCCCGAGGAAATATTGTCTTTTGATTGGGAGACCGCGGCGGAGAAATACCCGCACATCAAGATTTGCGGTCTTATGGGTATGGCATCGCACACGGATGACTCCGGACGCATAGAAGCGGATTTCGCCAGGATTGAACACCTTCTGGGCGAAGTCCGTTCCGCCCACCCTGCCATAGCAGGCCGCCTTTGCGAACTGTCCATAGGAATGTCCGACGACTGGCCCATAGCCATCCGTCACGGCGCCACTATGGTCCGCATCGGTTCCGCGATTTTCTGCCGATGAAACAGCAAAGTGCCTTGTTTCATCCGTCCAGACGGATGAAACAGATGCGTAATTGGCGTGAAAGGAATGGTCGCGAAGACTGGGCGAAGGTCATTCCATAGACAAAATCGACACTATCGTACACGAAATATGTATATCTGCCCGTCGACACGGCGGTGAAGGGATTAAGGAACGATTTCCGGTTGACATTCATTCGTCATAGACTATTGATGTATTCGAATAATTGTTATAGATTTGCATTATTATGGTAACTTTCACATCATCATTCGGTATAATATGCCTGATTTCTCTTCTGATTTCTGCGCTTGGTTTCATTTACTTTGTATATTTCTTCTCTATCGGGTATGCCTTTTCCATCGCTGGAATGGCATTGGCGACAATGATTCTGTTTTGGGGAAATATGGAAATATGGGGACAGGCTTTCTGCATTCTTCTGGTAATATACGGGCTCAGGCTTGGCATTTATCTGCTCATTAGGGAATCAAGGAGCGCGTCATACAGGAAAATACTTCGTCCTGAAACTGACGCAAATGCCAACAAACGCAAACTGGGTTTTAAAATGGCGCTCTGGATAATGGTAACGAGCCTTTTTATCGGGCAGATTGCCCCTGTCTTCTTCCGTATCCAGAACGGTTCAGCGCCTGACATATGTGTTGTCATCGGATTTTTCATCGCCATTGCCGGCGTTATTCTCGAGATATGGGCAGATGCTCAGAAATCCCTTCTAAAGCGCAGGAATCCCCACGAATTCTGCCATACGGGAATTTACAGAATAGTGAGATGCCCTAATTATCTTGGGGAAATCATCTTGTGGACAGGCGTGTTTCTATCCGGTGTGACTTCACTTGACGGATTTTGGCAGTGGCTGTTTGCGGTCTGGGGATATATTCTGATTCTGTGGGTAATGTTCAGTGGAGCCCGCCGTCTGGAACTGCGCCAGAACAAAAACTATGGTGACCGTCCGGAATATCAGGAATACATCAGTAAGGTTCCCATTATTCTGCCTTTGATTCCCCTTTACAGTGTTGCCAGACACAAGTGGCTGATGGCGTAATGATTATGTCCACCCATTTAAAAAATATTCTTGAAATAATCAGGAAGGACCTTGGAGCAAGACCGTCCGATGTACCCGGTAAATATCGTAAGATTACGGTCAAAGGGATGCCTTTTCGCGTCATCAGATTCGTATCGCCGCGGTGCTGCAATGTAGCAGTGATGGAGATGAATGCTCTGATAATGAATATTTCTACAATAATCATCACCCCATTCGAAAAGAAGGCTCCATTGGTAAACATTGAAGTTTTCCGGATTGCCGGGAAGACAAAATACATATGCGAGGTATATGAGTTCGATGGGTCGAACCACGCGTCATTTTACGAAGATATTCCCTGCATAGGGCTGAATTCCAAACCGTTATCTGATGACTCCTGGTTCTCGGACCTTCGGACTTTCGTAAAATGTTTCAGCAAAGGTCCATTTCAAGGCGGGAAGGACCGATATGAGCAATTCCTGACAGAGTTTACTGAAAGAACCTGCAGGATTTACAAAGAAGCAGGCTCCCTTGGTATTCCGGGAGATGAGGCTCGCGATTTTCAGATTCGCCGGATTAAAGACTATGCCCACGGGCTCATCGAAAAAGGTGGTGTCAGCACGGAGGTATTCAAGAGCGCAATGAGCGTGGAACAACTTAAGGATTTCTACGATACAGTTCTTTTCCGAACCCGGGAGTAAGATTCATCCGTCCATATGAATGAATCTGGAATATATGCATAGAATATGTCAGCGGGGTGAACTCTCCTGCGCTGTCCTTTCCAGGTCGTACATTTTCTGAATCTGGGAAGCCGCGAGGATTTCGCGGAACTTGAAGTAATATGCTTTCCGAAGAGAAAGAAGTTTCCGGCTCTTTTCGAAATCGTCAAGAATTTTCAATTCCGCCGCACTTTCGGGGTCCACACCCGACGGGGCCTTGGCCTTGACTATCTCCGAGCTTTCACCCTTGTATCTCTGATATAGGGAGATAAATGCCTCCCGGGAAGACTCCGGCACTTCGATCTGAGCGGCGATGCGCTCCGCAGCCATATGTATCATTTTCTGCCTTTGGCTGGGTTGGGCGCCGACACAGAGAGAAATGGCCAGCGCAAGGAGAAGTATCAACGTTTTTTTCATACTATTCATTTATTTCAAGGAATATGTCGAGACGGGCCAGTTCTTCCTGTAAGGCAAGATACTCCTTCTCGCTCTCATTTGATCGGAATGTTGAAACGGAGAAATACGTAACGCCCGCCAGCACTACTGCGATGCAGGTGCAAAGAACAGCCCTCCTGCGTTTACGGATGCCTTCCACAGAGGCGAAAGTCCTTTTCAGGCTCTTTTCGAAATAGCCTTCGGGGGTTTTCAATCTGATATAACTCATTTGTCTATCTCCTTTTCAATTTTCTTTCTGGCTTCGTGGTAACTTACCATCAGCGTGTTCTTTGATGCTCCGGTAATCCGGGAGATTTCATCATAGTCCATATCATCGTAGTATTTGAGGCTGAACACTTCCCGCTGGAGCGGGCTCATCTGCGCGATGGCCGCGGAGATTATCTCGGAAACCTTCCTTTCGGAGATGCACTCCTGGTCAACAGTTTCCGAATCAGGGATACTATCCGCTCTCACGGTCTCCCGACGGCCCCTGAAGTACCTGTTCATCTCGTTGGTCGCAATCCTGAACAGCCAGGATTTCATGGCGTTGTCACTTCGGAGCGCCCACAGATGCCTGTACGCTTTGAGAAGTGTCTCCTGAAGGATGTCCTCCGAATCTTCGTGGATGAGCACGACCCTGCGTATATACCAGTAGAGAGGTTGCTGGTATGTGCGCACGATTTCGTGGAAAGACATCTTCGAGGGGCCCATCACATCAGCGAATATAGTAATTTTTCAGCGGTTCGTAGCCCAATTCCAGCATAAGGGCGTCCCAATTGCCCGGCAATTCTATCTTCACTGACGCATATCCTCCGCCGGGCATTGTCTGAACCTTGTTGCGGGCGCTGTCACCCGTAATCAGGAATGCCGTCATCCCGCGCTTCATCGTTGGAACGGTCTTCATTTCGGATGCATCGGAATCATACCAGGCCGGGACTTTCGTCATTTCAGCCTCCTCGGTCTTACCGATATGAGCCGTGTATTGCCTGAGGTTATGTTCCCCACCGTCCTTGCGGCTGCCGGGATTGGCATAGTAGTTCGCGAAAGCCCTTTCCTTGAGCGGACGACGGGATTCCGTTATCAGGATGTGTTCCAGGGCTTCCGGAGACTTGAATCTCTGTGCAAGGATTCCCGCAACAGGTTCTGTCATCAATATGGTTCTGAAAGTGTACTGGCGCCCGCTCCCGAGGGCGAACTGGCAGCGTTCTGATATGTCCCACGCAAGCAGTTGCATCACCTTGACGGGGTCTGTAGACGACGGAGCCATATTGCCTCCCCACAGCAACGTGGAGCCGAGAGTAACCACGCTCTCGT
>JAZUEO010000025.1:0-2221 GCA_045640205.1 Candidatus Coprenecus sp.
ACATGGCTACGATCCGACTTGTATGAGACCATCCGTCACGGGTATGGGAAGTTATTACCGAACAGTCCGTAGTCGCCAGCCTTCCGGCCACCACGCTGGTACATTCAAGACCTTGAAACTCTTCATCCTGAGCCATTACACCCAGAGATGCGGACAATGACAGTAAAAGGAGAATGATTTTTTTCATACTGCAAACTTAGGTAAAATATCACTACCCGGAAATAGTTTATAAAAAAAGGGTAAGCTACTTTCATCGCACCGCTACAACCGATTACCCTTGCTGTATTCCTACCCTGGGGGAGTTCACCAGGAGCTGGTCGTGAAAGACTTACCCGACTGCAAATATAATTCTTTTTCTCATTCCGCGAAAAAAAAATGCGGCAGAATACGCTTTTTGCGTACTTTTGAGTTTTCAATTATGGCAGACTTCAATTTGAATGACATACCGGATTTGTCTCCTGCAGCACTCGGCCTCCCCGAAGATGCGAAAGGCAAGACCGTCTGCGTCGGACTCTCCGGTGGAGTGGATTCTTCTGTGGCGGCCCTGCTTCTGAAAGAAGCCGGATATAACGTATTCGCCCTTTTCATGCAGAACTGGCACGATACGGAAGGAACCCTTCACGGGGAATGCGAATGGGAGGAAGACCAAAGCGTGGCGGAGATGGTGGCCCGCAAAATAGGCATTCCGTTCCACTTCATAGACCTGTCAGACGTTTATCGTCAACAGGTGGTGGACTATATGTTCGAAGAATACTCCCGCGGCAGGACTCCGAATCCCGATGTGATGTGCAATTCCAAAATCAAATTCGCAGCATTCCTCGAAGCCGCGCAGAAACTCGGAGCGGATTACGTCGCCACCGGACACTATTGCCGCAAGGCGGCAGGCGAAGGAGACGCATCTATCTGCCGCATTCTGGCAGGGACAGACCAGAACAAGGACCAGACCTACTTCCTGTGCCGTCTGACACAGGAGCAACTTTCAAAGGCAATATTTCCCATCGGAGACATCATCAAACCTGAGGTAAGGAGGATAGCGCGCGAAGCCGGGCTTCCCAGCGCAGACAAAAAAGACTCTCAGGGAATCTGCTTCGTGGGGAAAGTGGACCTTCCGGTTTTCCTCCAGCAGAAACTGAAGTCACGCAAAGGGAAGGTTGTAGAGATTTTTTCCTCTTTTTACGATACGCTCGAGGGTTATCCCGGCTACGGCCGCCACCTTTCCGTCTCCGAAGAAACACACAGAGCCGGAGAAGACATAGTATTCCATTTCACCGGAGGCAATGGTGGTGCTCCCGCTGAAAACAATGACATTCCTTCCACTGACGAACTTGCCGCACTGTCGGCCACTTACCATTACCGGATGGGCGACGGCAAGGTTATCGGGGAGCATATAGGTGCCCAGTATTATACCATAGGTCAGCGCAAAGGGCTGAACATCGGCGGTCACAAAGACCATATCTTTATCATCAGCATAGATACGGAAACCAACACCATATTCGTCGGCGAGGGACATCACCATCCCGGACTTCTAAGAAAAGCGCTGGCCATAAGACAGGAAGAAATGCATTGGATTCGCCCTGATATGGAGATGAAAGACGGCGAACAGCATCCCTATATGGTCAGAATCAGATATAGACAGCCCCTTCAGAAAGCCGTTCTGTACCGACGGGGGAATGTCACCTATATCGTGTTCGACGAATATCAAAGAGGCATATCTTCAGGACAATTCGCCGTCTGGTATGCTCCGGATGGAGAAATGATAGGTAGCGGAATCATCAAATAGGATTTTTGCGTACTTTTGTCCGAAATGAAAAATCTGACGAACATAGTTTTCATATCAGCGCTTCTGCTCCTGAGTGCCGCATCCTGCACACTTCCATCAGCCGGGACCGGTCAGATATCCGGTGTGGTAACCCAATCTACGACGAACAAACCGGTGGAGGGAGTTTCCGTCAGATACGGAAACTCCGAACAGCTCACCGACGAACTTGGACGATACTCCATCGAGTCCATCCCTGACGGACTTCAGGGACTGACTTTTTCAAAAATGGGCTTCACTACACTGGTCTCTCAAGTCGACATTCCGAGCGACGGAATCATCGAGCACGATGTTTCCATTTCCGTAATGACACACGGCTGGGCAGTCGGGAACGTGGAGACCGAATACGGGTCCGTTTTCCATACCGATAACGGAGGTCTTTCCTGGGTAAGACAGGGCAGTTAT
>JAZUEO010000026.1:0-2498 GCA_045640205.1 Candidatus Coprenecus sp.
GTGAAGCCAGGACCCAGGGCATGAATGCGATGGCCATCATCTTGGTCTCGTGTCCGACCTGGATAATCTGCATATTGTATGAACAGAACGTTATGGCGATGGCACCAAGGACCGAAAGCCGGATACCGGCACCGAAGGCCAGCATCAACAGGAACCCTCCGAGCAGGGAGACTATCAGGAAATTGGCGGGCTTTACCCAGAAAATCAGCAGTTCCCTCAATGGTGAGATGAGATTACACGAATCGACCCCATGGATGGTATTGGTCGGCATTCCTGAAAACATAGAGCCTGTCCACAGGGCCTGATCTTCCGGATGGGCTTCATTATGCTCGGCAGCTTCGTGTGACATAGCCACCCATGAGGAAGTGTCAGCCTGATTTAACTTCTTGCCACTTAAGGCATCAGGAGCATAAGCGTGGGCGATTATGATAAATCCGACAATAATAATCAGATATGGAAGTATTTTCTTGGGGAATGCTTTCATAGTCGAATGTTCAGAATAATGTATTATCTGCTTGATATCTGGTGAGACCGAGGTGCTTGTATGCCAAATCCGTGACTTCACGTCCCCTCGGAGTTCTGTTTATGAAACCTTCCTTTATCAGGAATGGTTCATAAACCTCTTCGAGTGTTCCGGGGTCTTCACTGATGGCGGTAGCAAGTGTGCCGACGCCCACCGGTCCTCCCTTGAATTTCTGAATTATGGTGGAGAGTATCTTATTGTCTATTACATCGAGACCGCGGGTATCTATATTCAGGGCGTCAAGTGCATATCGTGTGATGGAAAGGTCGATTCGTCCGGAGCCTTTTACCTGTGCGAAGTCCCTGACGCGACGGAGAAGGGAATTGGCGATACGGGGTGTGCCTCTGCTCCGGCAGGCTATCTCCTTGGCCGCCTGTGAGTCGATTTCGATGGAGAGGATACCTGCACTGCGTGCTATGATTTTCTGAAGAATGGTTTCGTCATAATATTCAAGATGGCACTGGATTCCGAAACGGGCGCGAAGGGGGGAGGTGAGCAGGCCGCTTCGGGTGGTGGCGCCTATCAAGGTGAAGGGATTGAGGGCGATTTGAACGGAACGGGCTCCCGGACCCTTGTCTATCATAATGTCTATCTTGTAGTCCTCCATAGCGGAATAAAGATACTCCTCCACGACAGGCTGGAGCCTGTGGATTTCATCTATGAAGAGAACGTCCCCCTCTTCCAGCGAGGTGAGCAGTCCTGCCAAATCCCCCGGCTTGTCCAGAACCGGACCGGAAGTCACTTTCATATTGACTCCAAGTTCATTGGCTACGATGCTTGCCAGTGTGGTCTTGCCCAGTCCCGGAGGCCCATGGAAAAGGGTATGGTCCAATGCCTCTCCCCGGAGGAGGGCAGCCTTGACGAAAATCTGAAGATTTTCTATGATTTTTCCCTGTCCGGCGAAGCTATCAAACTTCTGAGGTCTTATCTTACCTTCAAAATCACTGTCATTCAGACGGGATTCGTTTCTCGGGTCAAAATTCGTTTCTGTGTTCATAGGTGCTGATTAATCCACAAAATTATGATATTTTTGCGAACGAAAACAGAGTTATGAGAATAATCATCCTTGGACCGTCCCATCCGTATCGTGGAGGAATCGCCGCTTTCGATGAAAGGCTGGCGCAGGAATTTATAAGCGACGGGAATGAAGTGGAATTATGGACCTTCAGACTTCAGTACCCTTCTTTTCTGTTTCCCGGGAAAACTCAGTTCTCTGCGGAACCGGCTCCCGAAGGGCTTACAGTCAGACGCATCGTCAATTCCGTAAATCCTTTCAACTGGATTTACGTAGGGATGAAACTGGAAAAGGTGGGAGCGGATTTGGTGATAGTCCCTTTCTGGCTTCCGTTTATGGCTCCAAGTCTGGGCACGATATCCAGAATGGCACGAAGGAACGGTCATACCAGGATAATAGGTATCCTGCATAATTTAATTCCCCACGAGCATAGAATGGGGGATTCTCTGTTTTGCCGTTATTTTATCCGTTCGCTTGACGGGGCGGTGGCGTTATCTGAAAAAGTGGCTGCTGATGTAAGCAGATTCGACAATTCTCTTCCGCGTGTGTTCTTCCCCCATCCGCTTTATGACATTTTCGGTCCCGGAACTTCGAGAGATGCTGCATGCCGCTTTTTGAATTTGGACACCTCCCTGCGTTATGTGCTGTTTTTCGGCCTTATAAGGGACTATAAGGGATTGGATTTGCTATTGGATGCCTTTGCTCATCCGGGGTTACGTGACGGAAGGACGAAATTGATTGTCGCCGGGGAGTTTTACGGGGATGGCACGAAATATTTGAAGCAGGTGGAAAGTCTGGGTATAGGAGAAGACGTGATATGGCATACATATTTTGTGCCTGACAGTGAAGTCCGTTATTTCTTCAGCGCTGCCGACCTGATAGTACAGCCGTATAAATCTGCCACACAGAGCGGAGTTACACAGATCGCCTATCATTTCGAAAAACCGATGATAGTAACTG
>JAZUEO010000027.1:0-5413 GCA_045640205.1 Candidatus Coprenecus sp.
CATGCTTTCTTAAGGTCTGTGCGGTCTCCTCCGGATGCTTCATATATTCCTTCATAACAGTGGGACCTGCCAAAAGAATCTCACCTTCTTCGCCGTAGGGAAGTTCTTCCTCTGTTCCCGGAACAACAATCTTAATAAAAGTATCAGGGAAAGGAATACCGATACTTCCTTCTTTTGCGATGGTTGTAGGAGTTAAACAGCAGGCTGTAACGGTTTCTGTGGTACCGTAGCCTTCACGCACCTGAATAACTGCCTTGTGATCGTAAAGGAATTTATCAAACTTTTTCTTTAACTCAATTGAAAGTGAATCTCCACCGGAAAATACACCCTTGAGACAAGACAAATCCACACCATCAAGATAGTTCCCTCTGGTAAGGGCTTCATACAGAGTGGGTACGCCGGCTATGAAATTCGGTTTGTTCCGCTTTATCAAAGCGGCATAACTCTTGACATTGAATCTGGGAACCAGAATGGCGGTTCCACCTGCCACCAACATCGTATGGATGCAGACACCGAGTCCGAAACCGTGGAATACAGGCATAGCGGCCAGCATCTTGGTGTGGCGCACGTCTTCATGGCTCATAGTAGCCGTTTGAAGAGCCATCGCATTGAAACTCAAATCGGACAGCATAATGCCTTTATTGATTCCCGTAGTACCTCCAGAAAACAGCACCACCGCTTCTTCCCCAGGATTCTTGTCCACTACATAGTTACCCGTGGCTTGCTCACCGAGCTTGAGAAAATCCTTCCATAACAAAACGTTCCCTTCAGACTTAATGGTGGGGAATTTTCTTTCACTGAGCAGTTTGTATCCTATGGATTTCAAGACAGGCAGTTCTTCTGAAATTCTGGCAATGAGAAGTTTTCGCACAGGCCTCTTTTCCACCACCTGCTGGAATTTTTCATAGAATTGGTCTAATGTGACTGCGATATCGCAGTTGGCCTCATTTAGGAAATAAACGATTTCACCTATGGCGGACAGAGGATGAACCATAGATGCTACTGCACCGATACGGTTAAGTCCGTAAAGACAATAAATAGCCTGAGGGGTATTGGGCATACATATCAGAACTCTATGTCCCGGACGAACTCCCAAATTATAAAAGCCTTTAGCCACATTGTCGATATATTCCGCCAATTCTGTATATGATATCTTTCTACCCATAAAAGAAAGAGCAGGAAAGTCTGTTTCACGTGCAGCCGTATCAAGTACGGTGGCGCTCATTGATTTTTCACTGTATTTCAAATGTAAAGGAAGTTCACCGTAACTTCCTTTCCAGGGGGTTTTCAATTCTGTCATCAGTCTATTTCTACCGGGGTTTGAACATCTGAATCGAGGAGTTCCGGATTCTGAAGCAGTTTTCTAAGCAATTTCAAACTGTTACCGAAATAATAACCGTCCGCGATTCTTTCGTCTATAGTCAAAGATAATTTGATGGTATCGTGCATTTCGTATGTACCGTCGGGATTGAAAACGGGTCTCATTTTTCTTGTCCCTATTACGACGAACATCGACATCGTACCTCCTTCATAGAGGTGATGATAGTCTGCATTCAAATGTATGCTTCCCAGGTTTGTTATGAAAACGCTGGAATAACAGGGATCCTGTTCAGCCAAGGCTTTCGGATATCTTCCCCACATTTCAAGTTTTCTGATACTCCAGAAGAACAGGCGCAGAAGAAATAGTGGGATTTTTTTCAGGAAATACATAGTATCCGTGGTTTTTTCCCTTCCATTCTCCTTTCTGACCTTGGTGACGAACTTCTCGACATAATCGTGTATCTGTTCTACGGGAGATCCTGCCTGAGGTTCTATTTTAACCTTGGCGACAGCCTCTTCGGAACTGTCCTCGAAAGTTCTCTTGACTATGAATGAGAGTTTCACGTCGCGATTCGCATACATTCTGGGGCCGGATATGAACCAGTTCATTTTAGGTCTGAGCACCAGTACCTTCGCGATAGCGGCGGAAATGACATGGAACCAGGTGTATTTGAAAACGGGATTGTGGGAATTCTTTTCTTCGATGTATTTCGTAATAGCCTCGATGTCTATTATTTCCGACGCCACGACTTCATTATCACATCTTTTGGGGATAAACATCGGCATAATATGATGCATCGCATCAAGATCTTTCAGATAGATGCGGTCATAACGGTCACGCCGGTCTCTTTTAGGTTTTGTTTCAGGCATAGGTTTGGTAGTTTTCGACCCCGAAAGGTAAGCATTTTTATCCAATTGCAAAAACAAGTTTCAAGCCGCACGGTGCTGTCTTGCAAAATTGGAACATTTGATATTTCTTTGTAAGTAGGAAACATTGATAATCAAGAATGCGGAACAAGCCACATACATACGCTTACGGATTGATTTTCGGAGCCGCCCTGTTTTCTGCAGGGGTCCTGTTCCAATGGATTTTCGGCAGAATAGAATGGGCGTGTCTCCACTCTCCCATCAACTGTTCTGCGGCACTCCTTTTCCTCTTTTTCATTGTGTTCATACACCTTCTACGCAGAAAAATCCGTTTTTTCGCGTGGCTGGCTTCCATTCAGTGCGCAGTCACTTCCATTGTATGGGCATCAGCACTGACTGTCATAATGGGACTTGTCAGACAGATACCGTCAGAAGCGGGTTCTTCACCATTCCCGGGATTCGCCCAAATGACATCCAACTGGTCCTTTGTGTTGATATGGTTCTGGATGCTTCTCGCTCTCGGCTTGACCATTCTTCGTGTATGCATTCCCTTGAAAAAGGAAAAAGTTCCATTTCTTCTGAATCACCTTGGTCTTTTGGTGGCTTTATTGTGCGGCACACTCGGTTCAGCCGATTTTCAGAGAATGAGAATGAGCGTGGAACGCGACATAACAAGTAATTCAGCCATTGACAATAGAGGAAAAGTCCACGAACTACCGTTTTCAGTGGAACTGAACTCGTTCAGAATAGAAGAATACCCTCCCAGACTGCTTATGGTGGATGACATTTCGGGGAAAGCTCTGCCTTATGATGCTCCTGACTATATCATACTGGATGAAAGTTCCCCCTCC
Source organism: Candidatus Coprenecus sp. (assembly GCA_045640205.1). Lineage (GTDB taxonomy): Bacteria > Bacteroidota > Bacteroidia > Bacteroidales > UBA932 > Minthomonas. The sequence goes on from JAZUEO010000027.1 coordinate 3,039, forward strand.
GCCGATTTGAACGGATGGAGTGTATCCATTCTTCGGGTAATGGATTTCTGCACACCGGCAAAAGACTCCGGGAATGTAAATTACTTGGAAAGCCTCTCATCAGGGGCATGCACAGCCGCTTTGATCCGCCTCACAAAACCCGGCGGGACGTCCGTTACCGACTGGGTATCCTGCGGAAGTTATGCATTTCCGGAAAAGACCATCGCACTTGGGGGTAAAGTCAGTGTCGTTATGCCGGAGCGAGAACCACAAAGATATATTTCCGAGGTCACAGTCCGTTCTCGTAGCGGCAAAACCGTTTCAGCCGCCATTGAAGTCAACAAACCTTTGAACTTCGATGGATGGAAACTGTATCAGCTCGATTTCGACCACTCGATGGGCAGATGGTCGGATGTGTCCGTATTGGAAATCATAAAAGACCCGTGGATGACACCAGTATATGTCGGAATATACCTGATGATCGCCGGAGCAGTATGTATGTTTGTCAAATTCGGGCGTAAAAAGGAGGTGAAACGATGACCTGGTTTTTGTTTCCCACTTTTGCCATAAGCGCACTTTTTTTCTGGTGCATCGCCTCATTTCTAGCGTGGACAGGACGTACGAAAATGGTGCATTTCTGCTACGTCACCGGCATAATCATATACTTCAGTTTCATTCTTGGAATGTGGTTGTCCCTCGAAAGACCGCCACTGCGCACTATGGGGGAAACCAGACTATGGTATGTACTGTTCATTTCCCTTGCAGGCATATTTGTTTACACCAGATGGAGATACAAGTGGATTTTGAGTTTCAGCACTGTGATGGCATTCGTTTTCTCCTGCATAAATATCTTCAAGCCGGAAATCCACGACAAGGTGCTGATGCCAGCCCTACAGAGTCCGTGGTTTGCGCCTCACGTGATAGTCTATATGTTCGCCTATGCTCTTTTGGGCGCATCCGCCATAGTAGCTATATACCTTATATGGTTCAAGAAAGGTCCTGTGGAAGAAAGGGAAATGCTTTTGTGTGATAATCTCGTAGGTGTCGGACTCTCCTTTATGACCATAGGAATGCTCTTCGGCGCTCTATGGGCGGAGCAGGCCTGGGGACATTATTGGTCCTGGGACCCCAAAGAGACCTGGGCCGCAGCGACATGGTTGTCTTATCTCATATACATTCACTTGAGACACGGATCCAGCGCATCCGATACAGGGAAGACAGAGGCAGCACTTTTCATACTTCTGTTTTCATTCCTGTTCCTGCAGATGTGCTGGTACGGAATCAATTTCCTCCCTTCAGCCAAAGGAATAAGCATCCACACCTATGGAAACTAATTTTGATATAATGAAGCACATATTTCTAATCATTATTGCAGCATCCGTTATGATGAACTGCACATCCGCTCCTAAGGAAGCGGATTTAAAATTAATGTCTTTCAATATCCGTAACAGTCACAGTGATTCTGATGATGGAGACAACAGCTGGATATATCGCAAATATGCCACTGTCAAGATGATAGGCACTCTTCAGCCCGACATCATAGGCATGCAGGAAGTCACCGGCCGCCAGCGTGCTTTTCTGACAGACAGTCTGCCTGGTTATGCCCAATATGGACTCGACCGTGACAGCGGTCTTCCCGACGGAGATGGAGAATCCATGTCCGTTTTCTATAGAACAGACCGGTTCGAACTTATAGATGAAGGGACTATCTGGTTGAGTGAAACCCCTGATACTGTTTCCAAAGGATGGGATGCAGCTTGTATCCGCACGGCGACCTTCGTTCAACTTATTGATAAAAAGAACGATGGCAAGGTATTGTTCTTCCTCAATACACATTTCGACCACGTCGGGGCGATAGCCCGTCGCGAAGAGGGGAAAATGCTGATGAAATGGATTGATGAGCGTTTCGCCCAAGGTGCTACAATGGTACTTACCGGAGATTTCAATTCAACCGTGGATAATGAAGCCCTTCTGCCGCTCAACGAAAACATGAACTATGCCAGAAGCTCAGCTGCTCAAAGCGATGATTCAGGAACATACCACGCCTGGGGGGAAATTCCGGAGCAGAAACGTCAAGTCATTGACCATATTTATGTAAAAGGGCTTGTTCCTATGACTTATCGCGTTGTAAACGAAAATTACGGAGTTCCTTACATATCAGACCACTACCCCATTATCATAACGGCAGATTACACAAAATAACGAGACCAACCATCGGGTTGACCTCGTTTCTTTTGTGGGAGCTGAGGGAATCGAACCCCCGACCCTCTGCTTGTAAGGCAGATGCTCTAAACCAACTGAGCTAAGCTCCCTTGCTTCAAAAGCGGTGCAAAGATAGTGCTTTTTTCGACAATTCCAACAGGTTTAGCAAAAAAAAATATTTTTTTCTATAAACT
>JAZUEO010000028.1:0-4965 GCA_045640205.1 Candidatus Coprenecus sp.
GTATCGGTTTACGAAGAGATGTACTACGTGGGAACCGATGAACCCTGCGCCTCCCGTTATCAGGATATTTTTCATATATTGCGTTGGTTTTATGTGTACAAAAATACAGATATTCGGTGAATTTTATATATTTTTAGAGTATGAAAACAATATCAGCAGTATTTGCCGCCCTTGTGACGGTATGGTCTTGTCAAACCATAAATGAAAACGAGATGTCGAATATTTCAGAAAAAACTGTAGCAGAGATTCTTGCCGGGCATTCCGCGGAAGGAAAGTTATTCGAAAAGGGTGTCCGTCAGTGTGCCGGGTTGTGGCGGGATTCAGACGGGACTCCTGAGGACTTCGTGAAGTTCGTGGAGGACTCGTATGTTTCTGATTCTGCCGGGAAAGAAAAACTGTTTATGAAACTTTCCAAGGCGTTCGAGCAGATGAACGGGGCGTATAACCAGATGACTGTCGACCTTCAGAAACCGACTGTTCTGGAAGGTGATGACCCCGAGGAGATAGATTACATTTTCGGCAGTTACAGCCCTTCCGCCCATTTTTATGATGATATGTTCAGCCATAAGGTCGCATTCATTACCGTTCTCAATTTTCCTCATTTCACTTTGAGCGAGAAGAATGATTCGGGGAAGAACTGGAGCAGACTTGAATGGGCTTATTCCAGGATGGGGGATTTGTTCACTTCGAGGGTTCCGGCTTCGGTGCTTCAGAAGGATGCGGCTCAGGTGAGTGCTACGGAGAATTATATAGCCGATTACAATATTATGATGGGGCATCTGCTGACAGAGGACGGACGGAAGATATTTCCGGAAGATATGGTTCTGCTGTCCCATTGGAATCTGCGTGATGAACTGAAATCAAATTATGCCGACGTTCCGGACGCTCACCTCAAGCAGGAGATAATATATAAGGTAATGGAACGTATCGTGCGTCAGGATATTCCCTTCGAGGTTGTCAATAATCCAGGATATGACTGGAATCCGTTCTCGAACAGGACTTGGAAAGACGGAAGGGAGGTGACATTGGCTCCGGAGGGTGACGGCAGGTATCGGCAGATATTGAACACTTATCATTCGATGCTGGAGATGGACCGTTTCCATCCTCAACTCAATACGGGCATTCTGAGGAATTTCGAGGGGTCGATGGAGGTTTCCGCACAGGAAATAGAGACTTTGTTCATTCAGCTTATATCGTCCGAACAGGTCGGGAAGGTCGCCGCTTTAATCAGGAAACGGCTCGGGCGGGAGCTACGTCCGTATGATATCTGGTATGACGGTTTCAAGAGCCGTTCTTCGATGCCGGAAAATGAACTTGCCGAATTGACCAGAAAGCGTTATCCGAATCCGGAGGCTTTCCGGGATGATATGCCCCGAATTCTGAAGGCTCTGGGTTTCCCCGCCGCTTATGCCGACTTCGTCGCAGGCAAGGTGGAGGTGGAGAGTGCCAGAGGTTCCGGACATGCGTGGGGAACGGCCGGCCGCGGATACAATTCTTTCCTTCGTACGAGGTGCGGTGCGCAGGGGATGGATTATAAGGGGTACAATATCGCTACCCACGAATTCGGTCATAATGTGGAGCAGACCATCGATATGTATGATATCGACTATTATACGATGTCGGGGGTTCCGAATACCGCCTTCACAGAGGCCCTCGCGTTTGTTTTCCAGGTCAGGGACCTTCAACTGCTGGGATTCGACACGAAACTGGATGATAACCTAACCCTTGACATTTTCTGGGGTATGTATGAAATTATGGGAGTCTCTCTGGTGGATATGTACACTTGGAGGTGGCTGTACGCCCATCCCAAAGCCACTGCGGCAGATTTGAGGGATAATTGCATCAGAATCGCGCGGGAAGTCTGGAATACCTATTACGAGCCTGTCCTTGGGACACACGATTCTCCTGTATTGGCCGTTTATTCACATATGGTGAATGCCCCGATGTATCTGCCGAATTATCCTTTCGGTCACATCATCGAGTATCAGTTGGAGGAATATTTCGCTTCACTGCCTAATCCGTCCGTAATCGGTCCCGAAATAATCAGAATGTACAGACTGGGACGTCTGACACCCGATATATGGATGCAGCAGGCAGTAGGCTCCCCCGTGTCGACGGAACCGATACTCAGGGAGGTCAGCAGGATTATCGGGTAATCTTGTGTGTGTCTTTGGTCTTTCCTTCGGTATTGACTATGCTGATGTCGAGGGAAGACTTGTCCGCAGTGACTTTGACGATGGATTCGGCATCGTTAATCAGGACGGGGAAATGGTTTTTCCCGTCGGGTTCATACCAATGATATGAATGTTCGTGGCCGCTTATGAAGAGGTCGGGTTTGGCTCCGTTCAGGATGGGAACGAATTTCTGGAGTATTTCATAACTGCCGTGCCAGTTTTTTTCGGGGGGCATATGGCAGAGGACTACTTTGAATGGAGCATTCCTGTATTCAGCGCTGCTGACCACTTCTGACAGCCATTCGGCCTCTTTCGTGCGATAAGCGTCATAATCGGTAATGCCATAGTATTCGATATCGGTGTCGGGCTTGTCTTCACCTCCGTCAAGTACGACGAAGAATACCGGACCCTGACGGAAGGTATAATAGATGTGGTCCTCTCCCGGGGAAAAGTATTTTTTGAATTGGGTGGCCATAGCCCCGCGTGTTTCGTGGTTTCCGCGGGAGTAATACATAGGAATGGTCTGGGCGAAGAGTTTGACGGCAGTGTCCATAAATCCTTCGAAAACCTGTTCCTGTGTTTCACTGACTGAAATCATATCTCCGTTGAAAATGAAGAAATCAGTCTTTTTCAGGTCGCATTTTCCTATTAATGAGGTGAATGTTTCATTGTCTCCGTGGATGTCGTTGACGATGCCGAATGAAATAGACGCTGCATCCGGATTAACAGTGTGGAATGTAAGAAGGTTATAGGGGCTGGAGGCTGTGGTTTTCCCGTAAGTGACATAATTCCCTACGTGGCCAGTCACGTGTGTGGCATACACGCGGTAGCGGTATGTGGTATTGGGCTGCAGCCCGTCAATGGTTACGGCGTGAATGGTGGAAGACTCTTTGACGCCTGTGGGGGCATCGTAATATCTGGGACGGGGGTCATCGTAAAAAACGCTTTTGTCATCAGGGGCAAGTTCTACCCATCCCACTGTGACGGAGTCGGTTACCCAGACTATGGTTACCCGGTTCTCCGTGAGGTTCTGGAGGTATGGTCCGTGGATGATATCGACGGAATATGCATTGAATGTCGCCAGAATGGCGAAGAGGAATATTGAAAGTGCTTTTTTCATAGTGTGTTTGATTTTTCAGTCCACGAGGACTTTGTCGATGTTTCGGGTTTTGCTGTCGAAGTTTATGCCGATGCGGATGATCTGCTGGTCTTCGATTTCGAAAGGCAGGGTGTAGCTCCTGTCGCTGATTTGCGCCAGGGCCTCCTCGGCTGTGCCGTCCAGCTTGAATTCCAGCACATAGCAGAACTTCGGGGTCTTGACCACCATATCGATGCGCCCCTCACTGGTGCGGTATTCCGCCTGGGTGTAGAAGCCCATCAGCTTGAAAAGCAGCCAGACTACATTACGGTAGTGGGTTTCCATATCCCGGATTATCTCATAAGGGGTGTCGGCGAAAAGTGAACGCAGACGCTTTATGAACTGTTCCGTGTTTCCGGACCTAACGTCTTCCACGAAATTGTTTATCAAGAACGGCGAACGATTTTCCTTCCGGTGAATATAGTTGGGCATCAGATATTTGGTGAAGCCCTCCTCGACTTCTGCGTTTGGAAATCCCAGGGTGTATGTTCCGAATTCGGGGTCATAACCCTTGATGGTGAGGTATCCGCTCTGATAAATTACGGGAATGGGGTTATTTGAAGTTGAATCGATGCAGTTCAACTCATCGGCATCTGCCTTCACGCGTGACATCTCCTCAAGATCGTATCCTCGCTCCTGAAGGAGCTGCACAAGATAAGTCGGGGTGCCGGTTTCGAACCAATAACTCTTGAACTCCTTTTTGGTAAAACAGTTGAGCAGACTGAACGGATTATAGACACCTTCGCCTTTTTGATGAAAATGATAACCGTCGTACTGCTCCCTGAGTTTCGTCACGGCTTCATCCTTCGACATATCATTGTTCGCTGCGAGTCTTTCTGAATATTCGTCGAAATTTGACAGCAATTCCTTTTCAGTGATGCCACAGATGCTGTTATACTCAAGGTCCATCGAGATGTCATTGAGATTGTTCAGGTCGCTGAACACGCTCACCTTTCCGAATTTGGTCACACCCGTCAGAAGCGCAAACTTTATGCAGCCGTCCATCGATTTGAGGGCTCCGTAGAAGCCCTTGAGGGTGGCGCGGTAGGCCTCCTGCAGTTCCGGATTCCCGATGGCCTGAAGCATAGGCTTGTCGTATTCGTCTACCAGAATTACCACCTTCCGGCCTGTCTTCTCGTGGGCGCGGCGGATGATGCCTTGAAATCTGCGCCCAAGTCCCTTTTCTGCGGGATTGCTGCCGTAGATTGCCTCCTGTCCGACTACAAATTCCTCAAGAATGTTTTCCAGAGCCTCCAGACAGTCATATTTGTTGGTGTTCAAATCCAGATGCAGCACCGGATGCTCCATCCACTCCTTCTCCAGTTTCTCTATCGCCAGTCCCTCGAAAAGGTCTTTCCTGCCGCTGAAATACGAATGAATCGTGCTCATCAGCAGCGATTTCCCGAATCTGCGGGGACGCGATAGAAAATAGTATCGTCCTGTAGTGATAAGGCGGTATATCAGTTCTGTCTTGTCAACGTAAAGATAACCGTCAGCCCTCAGACTCTCGAAGTTCTGTATGCCGATGGGCAGATTACGAAGTGTGGTCTGTGCTTCCATACTTTGCAAAGTTAAAGTACAGTTTCCATAAATGCAAAATTCATATAGCATCCATTTCCGTCACCATAACCCGCATCCTGAAAGCATCCGTCC
>JAZUEO010000029.1:0-2334 GCA_045640205.1 Candidatus Coprenecus sp.
GCCATCTTATCCGGAACAGATATTCCGAATATGACGGATTTGTGGTGCTCCACGGGACCGACACGATGGCATATTCCGCATCCGCTCTCAGTTTCATGTTGGAAAATCTGGAAAAGCCGGTGATTTTCACCGGGAGTCAGCTCCCGATAGGGGTGCTGCGTACTGACGGCCGGGACAACCTGCTGTCCTCCATAGAGATAGCGGCCGCACAAGATGCGGACGGGCACGCTATTGTCCCCGAAGTGTGCATATATTTTGAAAACTGCCTGTACCGCGGAAACCGCACGACCAAGAACAATGCGGAGGATTTCAACGCCTTCGTATCGGCCAACTGTCCTCCTCTGGCTCAGGTGGGCATACACATCAAGTACAACCGTCAGCAGATAATCTATCCGAGACAGTGGGGCAAGCCGTTGGCAATCAATACCGACCTCGATACGCGTGTCGCCATATTGAAGATATTTCCCGGAATGTCATCCGAATATGTGGAGGCCATCCTCGGAATGGGAAATCTCAAGGCGGTCGTTCTGGAAACTTACGGATCGGGCAATTCAATGACGGAACCCGGATTCCTCGACGCGATATCTGCTTTCACCCAAAGCGGGGGAATCGTCCTGAATGTGACTCAGTGTCAGGCCGGCAGCGTCGATATGGGAGCGTATGCAAACGGAGCCGCGCTGGGCAAGGCGGGAGCGGTCAGCGGCTTTGACATAACCACCGAGTCGGCGTTGACGAAACTGTTTATTCTCCTTGGCAGATATTCCGATATGAACATAGTCCGTCAGTATCTTTCTGTCAATATGTGTGGAGAAATTTCAAAATAGAGTGCTTTTTTAAAAAAAAATCATTAAATTGCACTTTGATTCGTGGCCAGACTGCGTCCGCGGGTCATTGGTTTTTGAAGAAATATTTAACCAAAACATTGTTTAATAATTAATTACAAAACTTATGAAAAAAATTTTCATGTTTTTGGCATTTATCGGTATCCTTGCTGTTTCTGCCGAGTTCCAACAAGCCAACTCCAAGGCTGCCGCTCCGGTCGTTCCTGACACAGAGCAGGTGAATCCTTTCGACGCACCTCAGGAGAGCCAGCCCATGCACCAGGCAATCAAGAAGATTTTCATTGAAGGTGGTGCCACTTTCATGTCATTGATTCTTGTCTGCCTTGTTTTCGGTCTTGCAATCGTCATTGAAAGAATCCTTACATTGAGCCTTGCACAGCAGAACTCCAAGAAGCTTGCGGCAAAAGTTGAAGAGAAACTCAAAGCCGGTGACATCGACGGAGCACTCGACATCTGCCGTGATACCCGCGGCCCCGTGGCAAGCATCTACTATCAGGGACTTCTCCGCGTCAAGGAAGGTCAGGATATCGAAAACATCGAAAAATCAGTCGTTTCCTACGGTTCCGTACAGATGGGACAGCTTGAAAGCGGAATGAGCTGGATCGCTCTCTTCATCGGTATCGCACCTATGTTGGGATTCATGGGAACAGTGCTCGGTCTTATCCAGGCATTCGATGCAATCGAAGTTGCAGGTGATATCAGCCCGGCATTGGTTGCAGGTGGTATGAAGGTGGCTTTGATCACTACTGTCGGTGGTCTTGTCGTTGCAATTATCCTCCAGATTTTCTACAACTACCTCGTATCAAAGATTGACGGTGTTGTCGTTGATATGGAGAATGCTTCTATCGACCTCGTTGACCTTCTTGTCAAATACAGAAAATAACAAACATTCCTGACTGATTATGAAAGTTTTCAAATATATCGAGTATGCGCTTCTGGCCATTTCTCTGGTATTGTTTGTCATAGCGATGCCTTCCATCGTGACGGTGGATTCACCTATGCTGAACATTACTTTGGGCTGGGCGTATGTCTTGGTGGCGATTTCCTTGATTTTCACCCTCGGATTCCCCTTGGTGCACGCTTTCAGGGACAAGAAGAGCCTTGTCAGACTGGTAGTGCTCGTGGTGGCTGTCGTGGTGATTGTCGGTGGCGCCTACCTGATTGCTCCGGGTAATCCCGTCAATGTCAACACCAACGTTACAGAAGCTACTTTCAAGTTCACCGATGCCGCACTTTTCATCTGCTACCTTTTCGTGGCTACGGCTTTGGTCGTTCTTGTCTGGAGCGGTGTCCGTAAAGTAATAAACAAATAGAGTATGGCTTCCAAAAAGACTCCCGAAATTAACGGCTCATCTATGGCGGACATATCTTTCATCGCATTGATATTCTTCCTGATGGTGACAACTATGGATAAGGAGGAGGGTATTTCACGCCGTCTTCCCGCTCTCCCTACTGAAGAACAGAAGGCAGAGGACCAGAAAGTCAACCGTCG
>JAZUEO010000030.1:0-7159 GCA_045640205.1 Candidatus Coprenecus sp.
TTTTTACTTCGAAGTACCTTCGGATGCAGCTGTCTGCCATTTTATGGGAGAGCCTCAGGAAACCCGTCACATCTGGATGCACAACGAACAGGCAGTTATCAGCCCACAGTGGAGCATACACAGCGCTTGCGCCACGCGCAATTATACCTTCATCTGGGGTATGTGCGGTGAAAATGACGATTACGGGGATATGGACTGGTGTGAAACCAAAGATCTCAAATAAAATGAAAAGAATCCTCACAACAGCCGTAGCGCTTTTGGCTCTGGCCTCATGTGCGCCGAAAAATCCCAGCGTTATGGCCCGTTACGTTCCCGAAAGGATGGATGACTTTATTTTCGAGAACGACTTGATTTGCGGACGCATCTACGGTGAAGCGCTGGAAGGGGACCCCACCTCCCCCGGAATAGACGTCTGGGTCAAAGTCCCCGGGGCGCTTGTCGCGGACAAGCGCTATAAAGACGAACTGGAAAACGGAAAAACCTACCATAAGAACTGGGGAGACGGCAAAGATTGCTATAAAGTGTCTGTCAGCCTCGGTGCGGGAGCATCCGCTCCTTTCATCGACGACACTCTGCGGATGCCGGCCACCAATTACAGAAGTTGGGAAATTCTGGAACAGACACCCGACAAGGTGGTTTTCGTCCTTCACTATCCCGAATGGAAGGCAGCGGAGTCCATTGTATCACTTGACAAGAAAATCACCGTCACGGCGGGCACTTATTTCTGCCGTGTAGATGACACTTACACGTTCACGGGGCCCGAATCCATTCAGGTGGCCGCCGGCATTTTCAGGCACCCCGAACAGAATACCATCACGGATGAAATCCGTGACTCCGACCGTTATGCCATCTGGGAACACGCATCTGACCAGAGTGTGGAACCGGAAGAGGGGATGCTCGGAGTGGCTGTAGTGGTTCCGGATGCAGAATCAACATCCATTATTGAAAATGGGAAACACGGCATTTGCACCAAATCCATACAGTCAGGGCAGACATTCACCTACTGGTTCGGCAGCTGCTGGACCGGAGGTAACATCAAGACGGCAGAAGAGTGGTTCAGTCTGGTCAGAGGGCTCTGAACAGGTAACAAATGAAAATCGGAACTACAGAAAAAATTCTTGCAGCAATATCGACAGTGGCATTGTTCCTCTTCTTCGGGGTAACAATGCCTTGTCATATTCTATTTCAGGAAACATTCATGATGTTTCCCTTTACAAGCAAGTTTTTTTTGGAAACGGTCTCCGTTCCCGGAGGAATGTCTGACTATATTTCAGGTTTTCTGGTTCAGTTTTTTATCAATCCGTGGTTAGGGGCGGCCATAATATCCATTGTCATTACCGCTGTACAATATCTCACACTGAAATCATCCCGCTGCAGAAAAGGATGGTTTCTTTCCTTAACTTTCCTTCCATCTATTATTCTAACTGCCTTCCACTGCGATGAAATGTCTATGCTTTCTGCTGACATTTCCATCATCGCATCACTGAGTATCGCTCTGGCACTGATGTCCATTAAAAACAGAACTATCCTACTAGCATCAAGTTCGGTGATGATTCCGATTATGTATTTCGCATTCGGCACCCTCTCGCTTCTGTTTATCCTTCCGGTGATTTTCAGAGTCCGCCGTTTTGCACTATGGGGTATACCTCTTGCAGTACTCTGCCCCTTGACCTCTTGGTATTTAATGCACCTTCCTCTGGAAGGTCTCATCGGAGGACTGCATTTCTACAGGACTTTTGATTTTCCCATATTGCCTTGGACAGCCGGAGCATCCGCTCTAATTTTCGCATCGGCAGGTCCGAAACTCTCACAAAAGACACTCCACCGCCATAGTCATCCAGTCGGAATCATAGCGGTTACTCTCCTGACTTGCGCCGCAGGATGGATTCTGATTTCAAACTCTTTCAGAAAACACAATTGCGCACAGAGGGAACTAAGCTACAAATATGCTTTCCTTCTTTTGGACAATAAATGGGATACCATCCTTTCAGAATATGAAGAGGACGGACATCCATCCACATTGTTCCCGATAATCAGTCACAATATGGCCCTCGCCAACAATGGACGTCTGGCTGATGAAATGTTCAGATACCCCCAACGCGGAATCCAAAGTCTGATTCCGAAATACAAGCTCGATTACATAATGCCTTTGGTCCTCTCCGGGATTCACCTCAAGATAGGACTTATAAATGAAGCTCAACGATATGCATTCGAGTCCCTGCAATCCATCCCTTTTTTTCAGAAAAGTGCCCGCTGCTACAGGATATTGGCCACGACCAACATAATCAATGGTGAGTACTCCGTCGCAGAAAAATATCTCGGTGTCTTGAGTCACACTCTCTTCTATAGACGAGAAGCGCTTCGGGACCTGGCCGACATGAACTGGAATCCGGCTATCAAGGAATGTAAGGAACAAAGGCTGGATAAGAAAAATCTCATTTATAGTGAAGATTCCATACCTCTATATCTCTCCGGACTTTGGGAAAAATCAGAGAAAAACACTCTGGCTCTTCACTACCTTCTGTGTTATATTATGCTTCAGGGAGATATCAACTCATTCAGAGAACATTTTGATAAATATTTTCCAAAACTTGAAAGCATACCTGAACATTATGCAGAAGCTCTTCTGGTATGGTGGACAGCCAGACACAAAGACTCCGCAGAACTTCCCTGGGACATCCCTGAAGACAAATGTTCAAAATGTCTCGAATTCAGAAAGAAGGTAATGTCCAAAAAAACCAAAGGAGAACTCAGAAAACAGTACGGTGACACATACTGGTATTACCTCCTGTTCAACAATCAAAAATGATGAGACCTATACTGCTGATGACGATTCCCGCTGCATTGTTCATCTCTTGCAGCCAGCCAAAAGCTGATTTCTTTTCAGAAAAATATCCCGACATTTTTCCTGATTATATAGACGTAACTGTTCCAGATAATATCGCGCCACTGGATTTCAGTATCACAGATAAATCCACTTCAGCCATCTACGTGACCGTCACCGATAAGAATGAGGAATCCATATCATCCAGAGGAAAATCCTGTACGCGTTTTTCCATCAGGAAATGGCATAAACTTCTCTCTTCCTCCAAAGGAGATTCGATATCAGTAACCGTCAGGGCCAGAACAGATTCGGGATGGATTGAATATCATAAATTTCCGATTCACGTCAGCAGCGATACGATGGATTACGGTTTATGCTACAGACGTATTCTTCCCGGTTATGAAGCCTTCGGTCCTATGGGAATATACGAAAGAGAACTCTCGTCATTCCGGGAGAGAACACTGATAGATAATTCACAATTCGCGGGATGTGTTAATTGCCACAGTTTCAACCGTTGTGTTCCGGACGACTTCAGTCTCCACATCAGGGGCGAACACGGAGGCAGTATCATCAGAAAAGACGGTCATCTGCAAATTTATGACACTAAAGTGGATAAATCTATCGGCAGTTGCGTATATCCCTATTGGCATCCGTCCGGACGATACATAGCATACTCCTCCAACTCCACACGCCAGGGATTTCACGTATGTCCCTCGAAACTGGTAGAGGTATTCGACAACGATAGCGACGTAGAGATTTATGACAGCGCTACGGGAAAACTGCTGCTTCCACCTGCTACCTCACGCAGGAATACGTGGGAGACATTCCCGGCATTCTCGCCGGATGGAAAGACACTCTGGTTCACGAATGCCGAGCCAAAATCCATACCCGACAGTCTTTCAGAAATCAGATATCGGCTCTGCCGGGTGGATTTCAATCTCGAGGACGGAACCTGTTCTCCCAAGGATGGAGACTATGAGGCGACAACAGTAATCGATGCCCCATCCGAAGGAAAGAGCATTGCTTTTCCAAAGCCATCATTTGACGGAAGATTTCTGATGTACACCTTATCGGACTACGGGACCTTTCCCATCTGGCATAAAGAAGCCGATTTATGGTTGCTGGATTTGAAAGACGGTTCCAGCCGTCCTCTTGACGGGGTCAACAGCGACGACACGGACAGTTACCACAACTGGGATTCATCCAGCCGCTGGTTCGTATTCAGTAGCCGCAGAATAGACGGACGCTTCACCCGGCTGTATATCTGCCATATCGATGAAAATGGAAATACCGGAAAGCCTTTCCTATTGCCTCAAAGAAATCCTGAAGAATATTACCGGAATCTGTTTTATTCATATAACGTACCGGAATTCATCACCTCACCAGTTCCATTTAACACACGCAAGGCACTCAGACTCATCAATGGAACCAATAGAGAGCGTTTCTTCTGACTTATTTTCTCTCTTTGATTTGGAGTTTTGAAAAATATCCTTACTTTTGCAATTCCAATGAATGGTTCATTCGTCTAATGGTTAGGACGCAAGATTCTCATTCTTGTAATAGGGGTTCGATTCCCCTATGAACTACAAAAAGAAGAAGCCGATTAATGTCGGCTTCTTCTTTTTGTGACGTTACACGAATGACTCGCGACCGTTTAATCCGGTTTCAGTGGCGTGTAGCCATCCGGACAAAATAATCCTCGATGGCTTTAATCTGCTCGGGAGTCACATAGAGGAAATACCTGTTACCGTTCGGATTCGGGGTGAACAAGGTTCGGCCCTCATCGTCAACCCTTACGTCTATCGGGGCGGATACATTAAACCATTTGGCGCCTTCCACGGCATACAGAACCACTGTAGGGTCCCAACTGGGTCTGTCAGACGGATATGAATCCCCATAATTCTTGAATGCATCCACCATAGGATGACGTTTTACCCAAGTGAAGTCATTCTGAATGCTTTTGACCGGGTACAGGACATCCACGCCGAGTTCCCATGGAGAAATAATAACCTCAGTAGGCCATTCGGCGAACACTTTCCTCGCCGCGGGAATATCCATAATAACATTGTATTCCCCATGACCCAGACCATTGAAACTGCCGGCCATTACAGCAAGACTCTTTACCTTTTTGCGTATGAGTTCCATCCCGCTGAGAGGGGAATACTGGTCGGCTCCGGTTTCCATCAGTTGGGCCAGATTTGTAGAAAATCCGACGGACGCGATAACGACGCTGCCGTCCTCCTGTCCGGAAAGAACCTTCCTGTACATTGTCACTGCATCAGGCAGAGACGAGTAATCCCCATAGCTTCTGGGATATATGAACTGCCCGTTCTCTCCCTTCATATTGGAAACGATATATGCGTAACTGGAACTGTCAGGTTCCTGAACACCATTCCTGGCAAGTGCGATGGGGATATCCCCGTGACCATAAAAAGTATTTACGAGATCAGTAAAGGCTGCCGGCGCTGTCCCGGTTTTGTTAATACCCATCATCAGGCAATCGACCGACCCCTGTTCCACATACTGATTAATCAGCACCTGACAGAGAACGTCATCCACGTCATTCCCCATATCGGTTTCAAAAATCAGTTTCACAGGCTTATCCGCACAGGAAGTCAGAAATGTGCAGACGAAAAGAGCGGATACGTACAAAATTCTTTTCATAAGGATTATGCGTTTATTAATGAATTGATTAAAACTGTGAAATCATTCAAGGTTTTCAAATCGGCCAGAGACTCATTCGGTATCCTGATATTGAAATGTTCTTCCACAGCAGCCACCATCGAAAGCAACACAAATGAATCCATACCCGCGGAGAGTTTCAGAGAAGTATCTCCATCTATCCCATCTTCAGGGATTTCCACATATTCGCCGACGATTTCCATCAGCTCTTCAGTTACATTCATATCCTGTCAAACTATCTTAAATAATCAATCCTTGCCCTGAACATGATTCGAGCAAGCCCTTGCGCACTATCTTTCTCGATGAAGTCTTGGGATACTCCACAGAGGGGAGCTCCACATATTCAATCTGCTTGAATGGAGGAAGAGAAGCATTCACAGTCTTCATCGCCTTCAATATGGCATCTCTGTCAGAGCGAAGCGTTTCGTCCTTTATGTACAGGCCTGCACACAGGACAGGATGAGAAAGATTTCCATTATTGAAATTCGCCCGATAAACTACGATATCATCGGCATAATCGAGATGGTTCCCGATAATATTCTCTATTTCTTCAGGGCAGATATTCTTGCCGCTTTCAAGTACAATGGTGTTTTTCTTCCTTCCGACAAGCGTTATTCTTCCATCCTTACCCATTTTGGCACTGTCTCCGGTATTGAAAAAACCGTCCTCATAAAACACCTGACGGGTGGCCTCCTCATCCTTGTAATATCCCGAAGACACACTTGCTCCCCTGACACACAGTTCACCGACACCATCTTCATCCGGATTCAGAATTTTACATTCCAGAGCAGGACAGGCAGTTCCTACACTCAGATAATCATCGAGCGTATCGGAGTTCATGGATACCAGCGGACCGCACTCGGTTATGCCGTATCCGTTCTCCACGCGGATTCCCAAATCGTTCAGACCCTTGATAACCATAGGATTCAGCATGGAACCGCCGCTTACTATCATATCCAGATTACCGCCGAACGGTGCCAGCACTTCCGCGAACAGTTTATGTGTACGGTCTATTCCAAGACGACGGAGGAAATTGCTTATACGGATACCTTTCTTGAGTTTCTCCTCCTTACCGGCCTTACGTACACCTGCCATGATATTCCTGTAAAAAGCATTCACTATCATCGGCACTATGGTGATAATATTGGGTTTGAAAATCTTGATGTTGGTCATCATACTTTTCATATTGCCATTTATGTAAGTCAGCCTCCCGCTCATCACTCTGGTCAATATGTGGGTATTGATTTCCGTGGCATGATGCATAGGCAGCACACTCATCGAAGTATTGCCTGGAACTGCCTTGATTACGTCCATACAGTTCAGGATATTCGCAGTCAGGTTGGCATTGGTCAGAACCACGCCCTTGTTGGCACCGGTAGTTCCACTGGTGAAAAGGATTTTGGCCGGTGCATTTACGTCTATTGACAAATTTCTATATATGCTTTCTTCCTCAGGCACTCGTCCAAGTTCAAGAATATCGTCATAATATTTTACTCCTTCCACTCTCCTGTCCATAGTGATGATTCTGTCGAGTCCGGCAGCACGTACCTTATCCACACAGAATGAACTGCACATCACTGCACCGGCATCACACTTATGCAGAAGTTCCGAAAGCAGTTCGGCAGAAGCATTCACGTCTATTGGTGTCACCAC
>JAZUEO010000031.1:0-7556 GCA_045640205.1 Candidatus Coprenecus sp.
ATAGCACCAACCGAAAACGTACCGGATGGAATGAACCTGACAGAAACGATAAAGGAACTCTGGAACGAATAAAATTCTTTATTTCTTCTCCGGGCCGTCAGTGGAAATTCACAAGATACAGTTTCTCGACAGCGCGTGTCATAGCGGTATAAAGCCATTTCAAATCATCGGGAGCACATTCTCCGTTCCAGAAAGGATTATCGATAAAGACGCACTTCCACTGCCCTCCCTGCGCCTTGTGGCAGGTTATGGCAGACGAATATTTAATCTGGAGAGCATTATAGTAAGGGTCCTCCCTGACGGCATCATTCCTTTTCTTTTTCGAAGAAATCTCCGAATAATCTTCATATACACCTTCGTACAATGCTTTCTGCATATCGGCTCCAAGTGAGGCAGTCTCCGAAGTCAATGTATCCAGGATAAGCATAGCATCCAGCTCGACATCGTTGTAATCGGGAAATGAAAGTGTGGCCTTGGCGAAATGCAGTCCGTAACGCTCTTCGTAATGGCCTATCCTGACAAGTTTCGCTATATCCCCATTGGCGATGAAATCCAATTCTGGAATCTCGTCCAGAAACTGATAACAGTTTTTCACTATCATCAGTCTGTCCCCTCTTGAAAGATGTTCCTCGCGATTCAGTACAGTTCCTCTAATCCCGGCATTATAACGGTTGGCCCTTTTGTTCGAACGGCACAAAACCACTGTTTCCTCCAGACCATATCTGGATATGGCTTCATCCAGAGTTTCTATCAGTTCACCACCGGTGATTTTTTCGATATCGGCATAGCCGGCCGTTTCGAATTCGGGAAGCGTGGCTGTCATATTCCCGGCTATGGAGATTCTGAGTTTCGTGGCATTATACAGAATCCCTGACTCCAGTTGTTGTCGTACCACATCGGTAAGACGCACACTTCTGACAGGTCCGAATCCGGACATATAATTCTCATCAAGTGCAGGAGAACGGTCATAGGAGACAGGAGGAAGCTGCGCATCGTCACCGATGAAAATAATTCGGTTTCCGGAATTCGAACGGACATAATCCATCAAATCAGACAGTAAATTCCCGGAGCCGAAAGCAGATTCCCCAGCGATACTTATCATCGAGGATTCATCTACGATATAGACGCTGTCGTGATTTTTGTTAAAATCCAGAGTAAAGACGCCGAAAGCGCCTTTCATCGACTTCTGCCGATAGATTTGCTTATGGATAGTCCTGGCCGGATAAGCGGCATAAGCGGACAGTATCTTGGCCGAACGGCCTGTCGGAGCCATAAGGAAACATTTGATATGCAGACGACGCAGAGTCCTCACCAGTGAAGCGACCGCCGTAGTTTTACCGGTACCGGCATAGCCTTTCACTATCATTATGTCACCGTCATCACTTGACATAAAATCAGACAGCATTCTGAACATTTCCAGCTGTCCCGCTGTAGGTTCGAAGCTGAATTCGGAAATCAGTGATTCAAAAAAGGTGTTTCCCAAGGCACTTATTCGGTTAGCGTCTCTGGAAGACACTGGTTATCAATAGAAAAGGATATATTTCAACACGGCCGAAAAGCATCTCCACAGTAAGAATGAGCTTAGCGAATGACGGGATATGCCCGAAATTATCAAGGGAACCGCAAGACCCGAATGCAGGACCGATGTTTCCCATCGATGCGAACGAAGCAGTAAAGGAATCCATAAAGTCAAGTCCTGTAGCCGAGAGAATCAGAGCACAAATAAAAACCATCGACAGATACATCGAGATGAATATCGCCACGGATGAGGCATTGGTGGCGTCTATCACTTCATTCCCCACCCTCGTCTGAATCACTGCATTAGGATGCAGCTGCCTCTGTATCTGCGTTTTGATGGACTTGAAAAGAATCCATACCCTGTCCACCTTCAAACCTCCGGTAGTGGAGCCGGAGCACGCCCCCATAAGGGATAGGAACAGAAGGATGAGTATGCACAGTGCAGGCCATAGAGTCGTATCCTGTGTGGCCAATCCTGTGCTGGTACTTATGGAAATTACCTGAAATGCCGACTGCCTGATGGCCTCACTCCACGAAGACACCGGAATGGTACTGGATATCAGAAGATCTGATGCTATTATCATAACGGATATACCGAGGAGCAGAAGATAAAACCTGAGAACCGGATTCTTGAAAACTTTCCACGAGCCGGTAGTGAAGAATTTATAGGTTATCCCGAAATGAATTCCGGATATCAGCATAAATACCATAGTCACCAGTTCTATTGGGAACGAATCAAATGTCGCCAGAGACTGGTTCTTCGTACTGAAACCTCCCGTAGCCGTAATGCTCATCGCATGGTTCACCGCATCGAAAGGCTCCATCCCGGCCAATATCAGGGATACGAAAGAGGCCACGGCAATGGAAAGATATACGAATATGATTATCTTCAGGGACTGCTTGGTACGGTATTGATAATTGTCGTGGGAGAGCGCTGAGATTTCCATTTTGAACATTTTCATACGGAATGTACTCATAGAAGGAAGAACCATCAGCATAAAGGCGACGACACCGAGTCCACCGAGGAAATGAGTGGATGAGCGGTAAAAAAGGAGCCCCTTGGGAAGTGCCTCCACATCAGATAGTATGGTCGCTCCCGTGGCAGTATAGCCTGAAACAGATTCGAACCACGCATTCGGGATAGTAAATTCTTCACCCCACAGGAGATATGGGAACATCCCGAACACACAAGACAGAACCCAGGAGAAAACCGTAATGACAAATCCGTCCGAAATCGATATATCTTCGGATTTCCTTACGAAAATCAATGGGAACTGACCCACAAGAAGTGTCACCACAGCACTGATGAGAAGCGGCGAGAAGGACGAATCCATCCCGTTCAGCACCGATATCAGAACAGACAGGAACATATAAGCCGACTCGAATGAGAGGGCCAGTCCTACATACCTTGATATCAGTTTGTAATTCATTTCTTTCTCAGGGAAGCATTTTCTCCCGTCAAGTCCTTGAGCATTTCATTGAGTTCCTGAATCTGGTCTTCTCCCCTATCGAACGAAACCTTGTACGGCATTCCACAGTCCTTATACTGCCGGAGTCCGCGATGCATCTTGATAAGTGGTTTCAGAATATAGATATTCAGGAAATAAATGAAAAGAAAAATCAGCACTATCGATGCCACGATGGCCAGAACCGCAGGCATAATGGAACGATAATACCTGTCACTGAGTTCATCATAATTCGAACTGAGCACATTCTGGGAAAGGGATGAAAGTGTGGAAAGATAAGTTTTCAGTTTCAGGTAAACCACTTCCACCTTTTCCTTGTACCAACTGATCTTTTCAGAATAGGACTCGAAGTACATATCTTCTTCGCCGCATACCACCTGCATATAGGCTGCATAAGCATAACGAAGAGAATCAGCATAATGGTTCTCGCTGTCGATGGTGCTGTTAGTAATTATCAGTTCGATATAATTCTGCACGGTGGAATCCATAACAGGATCCCCTACAGCTATTTCATCTTCCTTGAGAATTCTCTGATTAAAACGTTCGCATAGTTCTATCAGTTCATTGG
This sequence comes from Candidatus Coprenecus sp., assembly GCA_045640205.1. Lineage (GTDB taxonomy): Bacteria > Bacteroidota > Bacteroidia > Bacteroidales > UBA932 > Minthomonas. Next base: position 3,553 of record JAZUEO010000031.1, read on the forward strand.
AACTGTTGATACACTCTACGTTTTTGGCGATGAACGTAGAAACGTAGTCACTCATTCTTGAGAATTCAACGTACGCCACACCGGCAGACAAAAAGAGAACCAAAGCGACTACTACGGCCGCTTTATGGACTTTCGTCCTTATCCCGTTGTCGAATATGAATGATGTCAGTTTCACGGTATGTAGCTGCGGATTATTCCCACTCGATAGTACCTGTCGGCTTGGGAGTCAAGTCGAAAAGAACGCGGTTCACACCGGGAACTTCAGCCACGATACGTGCCGTGATATGTTGAAGAAGGTCAAAGGACACATTTTCCACCGTCGCAGTCATAGCATCACGGGTATTGACGGCACGGATGATTACAGGCCAATCCCAGGAACGTTTATTATTCTTGACACCTGTAGACTTGATATCGGGAACTACCGTGAAATACTGCCATACCTTTCCTTCGAGACCGTTTTTGGCGAACTCTTCACGAAGGATGGCATCACTCTCGCGAACTGCCTCCAGGCGGTCACGAGTGATGGCTCCTGTACATCGAACTCCGAGACCCGGGCCAGGGAAAGGCTGACGGAATACCATAGCATCGGGCAAGCCCAATTCCTTACCGACTACGCGGACTTCGTCTTTATAGAGAAGTTTGATGGGTTCCACAAGTTCGAACTTAAGATCTTCGGGAAGACCTCCCACATTATGATGAGCCTTCACGGCGCCATCGGATTCGACGATATCAGGATATATGGTACCCTGAGCCAGAAATTCTATTCCATCAAGTTTACGCGCCTCTTCTTCGAAAACGCGGATAAATTCACCGCCGATGATTTTTCTCTTCTGCTCCGGATCCGAGACGCCCTCCAATTTACCGAGGAATCTTTCAGTGGCATCGACATATACCAGATTAGCATTCATTTCATCACGGAAGACTTTTACCACCTGTTCGGGTTCCCCCTTGCGGAGAAGACCGTGATTTACGTGGACACATACCAATTGCTTTCCGACCGCCTTTACAAGAAGGGCTGCCACGACTGAAGAATCGACTCCTCCGGAAAGGGCCAGAAGAACTTTTCTGTTACCTATCTGAGCACGGAGCTCTTTCATCTGTTCTTCGATGAAATTCCTTGCCAATGCGGGAGTGGTTATTCTCTCCATTGAGACTGGACGTACATTGCTTGACATAGTCATATCATTTATAGTTTCTGGTCGCAAAATTAGCATTTTTGAAAAAATACCACTCAAAAATCATATATTTGCAAGCCAAAAAAATGATAGCACAGGGGTGCTTTCCACGAAAATGGAAGGCTGAGAACATACCCTTACGTCCTGACTGATACCGGGACTTACCTGAAATGTATAATGACAACGTAGGGAGATGAATCACAATTTTAAAACACCGGATGCCGATATGGTGTCCAATGACCTTGAGGCGGTGAGAAACGCCTCCCCCCTGATTCACAACATCACCAACTATGTCGTTATGAACCTTACGGCAAACGCACTTCTCTCCATAGGGGCAAGGCCTGTAATGAGTGATGCCCTGCCGGAAGCGGGGGAGATGACGGCAGCATCCGATGCATTGATTCTGAACATCGGCACATTGAGTGAAAGATGGGAGAAAAGTATGATGGAATCCGCCGCGACTGCTTCGGCATTGGGGATTCCCATTGTACTTGACCCGGTCGGAGCCGGCATCACATCCTACCGCTTGAACTTTGTCCGCAGGATGCTTGAGTCTTTCTCACCGCAAATCATCAAAGGGAATTCCTCCGAGATAAAGGCCCTCCTGTCTCTCTATAAACGGGATGAAATTCCACTTTCGGAAAGCAATAGTCCCGCTGCAGACGCCGAATCACTTGCACTCCAGACGGGATGCACTGTCATCGTTACCGGCCCCATCGACTATATAACGGACGGAGAACGCATCAGCTGCATTTTGAACGGTTCCTCCATAATGGCACGGACGACAGGAATGGGCTGCACCGCCGCCGCTCTGGCCGGAGCATTCCTCTCTGTCACCCAAGACACTTTCAGGGCAGCAGTTTCCACGATGGCTGTAATGGGAATAGCAGGTCAGAGAGCAGCGGAACATTCCGGGGGGAACGGCTCGTTTCAGGTCTGTTTCCTGGATGAACTGTACAATATGAATCGGGAAACCATCAATAAGAATTTGATATGGGAAGAATAGACAAGAGGACTTTGAAACTGTATCTGGTTACAGACAGGACTCTGGCAGGGAAACGTCCTCTGGAAACGATAGTGGAAGAAGCGGTACTCGGAGGAGTGACTATGGTCCAACTCCGGGAAAAGGATAGCACAAAGGAGGAATTCATCAGACTCGGCAAGAGTATGAAATCACTGCTGAACAAGTATAACGTTCCTCTGATAATTAATGATGACGTAGAAGTCGCCCTCGCTTGTGGCGCCGACGGTGTACATCTGGGACAGTCGGATATGTCTGTCGCACAAGCCAGGCAGATTCTGGGACCGGATAAAATCATCGGGCTTTCAGTCGAGAATTTCGACCAGGTACAGCAGGCGGAGATGCTCGACCTTGACTACATAGCCGCGTCTCCTGTCTATCGGACCAGAACCAAAAAGGACACCAAGACCGCATTCAGGCCGGAAGGTGTCGAAAAAGTAGTACGTATGAGTTCCCACCCCGTTATCGGCATAGGAAGAATGAATGCCGACACTGCTCCGGAAATTATCCGGCGTGGGGCGGACGGAGTGGCTGTCGTCTCAGCCATCATCAGCGCCAGAAATCCACGTATGGCGGCACAGACCATCGCGCAAGCAGTGGAAAAAGCCGAAGAAAACAAGTCGGATAAATCTGCAGACAGAATAAAATGGAGCACACTGGCTGAGCTCTGCACTAAAAACATACTCCGCCGCATACGGAAAAGTCCTTTTTACCTCGAAATGAATTCGGGGAAACTGAAATATCAGTTTTTCCATTCATTTATGATACAGAACGAATGGATGTTCAGACAATATTCCCAAATGCTCCGATACATTGAAGTAAGAATCGAATCCACCGAATCGGAACAGCCCGCACACGATTTGATAATGCCGCTCATCCATTATCTGAATGACAATATGGAGCCCGACACGTCCCGTATGCATTCTTTTTACCTCGGGGATTCTCCACGCATACACGAAGACAACATATTCCTGACGACCAGAGATTTCACCGATTTCGTAAAAAGCAATAACAGGAATCGTTCCATCGGCATCGCTATGTCTGCATTATATGCATATCCACATATCGTTTCCCTGCTGGCAGGACATCTTGCATCCAACTCGAATAACGAGAGCAACAGGTACATTTCCTGGATTAACCTGTACTCAAGTCCCGAATTCCTTCACGACATGCAGCGTTTTACCAAGGTGGTGGACAGCCTGGCTCAAGATTCAAACTTTCACCAGAAGATACAGATGCTGAGAGTTTACAGGAAATGTTCAAAACTGATTCTGGATATATGGAACTCTCTGAAATAGGTGAATTCGGACTCATAGAAAGAATCCGCCGGGCATTCGCCCCGGACTGTTTCAAAACAGACGGCATCCGCGGCATCGGTGACGACTGTGCCGTCATTCCGGCCGGTGACAACGACTGGCTGATTTCCACAGATATGCTCCTCGAAGAAACCCACTTCCTCAGAGACAGGATTACCCCCTATGACCTGGGATGGAAATCCCTGGCAGTCAACCTGTCAGATATCGCGGCTATGGGCGGGCATCCCACATGCTCATTCCTTTCATTGGGACTGCCGGAAAATATCAGCTCCGAATATATGGACGAATTCACAAGAGGGTATCGTGACTTGTCCCGGAAATGGTCCGTTCCCCTTCTGGGAGGGGACACCACCCGCAGTGCAGGCCCGAGTGGAATAATTTGCATAAACGTCGCAGTACTGGGGAATTGCCCTTCAGGGCAATTCAAAACCAGGGATGCAGCCCTTGCGGGAGATAATATTTATGTTACGGGGACGCTCGGAGATTCCGCCG